>JAGVQJ010000073.1 GCA_020051775.1 Calditrichota bacterium
GGTCCTTCGAGAACGACACCGGCCCCGATGACGCCAATCACGCTCAGCATGGCCTGTTCATCCTCTATGACCCACAGCAGCCTGGAGGCGGACGCGAAGTTCAGGGCGCTCAAATCATGGATATTGCACCCACGATACTATCGCGTCTGAGTCAGAAAATCCCAGCGGATTTTGAAGGGAAAGAGATTCGCTAAGGGGTCTTTAAGAGTTAAGGGAATAAAAAACCCCGACCGCAAGGTCGGGGTGTGCGCTGAATTTCGCACTCCTTAGTTCATTTTCTGCAGGAACCGCAGCGCCTCCAATTTGCCTTCGAAGTCCAGGTTCAGGACGCGGTTCAAGAGTTCCAGATCCAAGTTGGAGAGACGCAACATCCCGACTTCTTTGGCCACCGGCGCGGGCCGGGGTATTTCCATTGCCGGCTGCAATGCTTGCAAACCGTTAGCGCCATCCGCCGGAGCGGTCATTTGCGATACACCTTCGCGCATGCTGAAAAATTCCGCTTCAGTCAAATTGAACCCCTGCAAAATTTTGCCCAGAGTTTTGCCGCGACCTTTGCGTTTGCCGGATTCCAACTGTCCGATAGTCAACGCGCTGGTCGAAGCTAATTTGGCTAATTTGGCTTGCGAATAGCCCCGCTTGGACCGCCAAAATTTCAGCGGTTCGATCATGTCAATGTTTGATCGGGTTTTGCGCATAACTGCTCCGTGGGTTAGATCTTTTAGATTTATTCCATTTGCGAGATAGCTTTCAAAATCGTTTTACGCCGCAAATAATCGCGCACCTGAATTTTTCGTTCTTCACTCATTCCCAGGAGTTGGTGGATAATCTCCAGATCCAGAAATCCAATAGTAATTCGTCCGGTATTAGGGGCATGGTGTTGAGGCGCGAAAGTGATCCGGGGTATGCGTTTGCGGCGTTGTTTGAGCTCTTTGATATCATCCGGGAGTTTCGCCGGAGGCGAGGGCGGCGTATGCAGTTGGTCAACCGTACTGGGATTAGCGGTTTCCCACGCTTCGGCTTGAATCAGCAGGGGATTTAGCTCTTGAAAAGGCGGCCCTTCATGGTATCCATTCTGGATTAATTCGACCATGCGGCTGGATAATGGCGAGAGGTAATCGTTGAGGATGTTGTAATCTTTCTCGCGTAAAAAAGCGATCAGGGAGGAGCTGGAAATGCGCAAGACTCTGGATACATCACAGACTCGCACGGGTTTCGATTTCATTTCAGGAAGCTCAGAGGCAGTTTGATTACATCCCGGGGGAACATAAGGGATAGAGTTATATTGAGATGGAGTTTGTTTCCAGGATTGTTATTCGGGAGTTTTAGCGAGGTTGCCATGTACATCTGTAAGGCAGCAAGTATAGTGCTAAAGGTTAATGCCAAATGTTACGTTACTTATTTCGTTCAAAATATAACATAATTATTTCACAGACACAAGTCGTATTTGTATAATTACGTGAAATCATAAGGAATCCCCTTTGCATCTCGATGAAAGATGGGCGATCACAGTCGTCGCTGCCATGCTGGCAATGGTAATTTCCATCTATATTACCAGAACTGCCTCCACCCGACTATCTTGGCTCAGCATAACCACACCGCTTTTAACGGCGATGCTGTTGTGGTTTTACCATACTAAAGTTACCGCTCCGTCGCATGGTATGGCTATTATCATCCTGCCTTTGACTACCGGCTGGTTGTGGTGGCGTCGACGCGAAACGGGTAAACCGGCGTTGTCCGATCCCATATTTGCAGTAATGCAAATCGCCTATGGTCTACTGTACATTCTAATGACGAGGTTGCAAGCAAATTAAAACCGATGCCCCAGGTTGAAATATAGCGCTTGTCTTCCCGGCATGAGATTCTTGGGAAGCAGGTAACCATAGGTCAGCGAGATCGGCCCAAGGACTGTATCCAACGCAAAACTGGCGCCCACTCCGGTCATGAAGTCCTGCAGAGAGACGTCCGATTGTAAACTTTCCCAGACGGCACCATAATCCGCGCTCAACGAAACGTAAGCGTCCGCCAGAAAACGGGAAAGCAGGTCTTCGCGGATTTCCAAGTGCATGCTGCCGATCCGGCGACCGGCCAATTCGGCTTCATGCAAACCTAAGAAGGATTTCTCACCACCCAGGCGAAACCATTCCGAAAACGGAGTGGATTCATCGCACACGCCGATTCTGAGGCCGCCCAAAATCACCAGCCGGTGCGTCAGCGGATGCGCGGCTGATAACGTGGCGTGCAGGCAATTGAACGAAGCATCACCGCCCAGGGTTGGGACGGCTGATTCGAGATCCAGCATATAGCGCAAGCCACGACTGGGGAATTCCAAGCGATCCTGCGTATCAACCTCCGAGCGCAGAAAAATGCGTCGCAGGTCCAGATCCTGGTGGCTCTGGAGGCGATCCGTGCGCAGGCGCTCGAAACGCACCCCCAGCACCACACGGCCCCAGGTGCGGAACTGCTGCCCCAGAAAAACCGATCCGCCGGCCCGGTTGAAATAGTAGGATCTTATAGATTCGCCTTCAAGTGTATAATCATTATATTCCGTGTGAGTGTATTCCAAGGAACCGGAACCTTCCAGGTACGTTTGAAAAAAAGCCGGATTATTATAGGTCAAGCTGTATATCTCATCGAATTCCGCGTACTTGGCCAGAGCCGACAGGCGGCCGCCAAGTTTGGGGAGGTTCAAATAGGAAAGTTGCGCAAAACCGCGGCCGTTGCGCTCGGAATCAAAACCGGCTCCTATGCGCAGTCGCGGCGGCGGACTTTCGGATACTTTGATCGTCAAAATATCATCTTCCAGAGTCCAGCGGACGATGTTGAACAGGCTGCTGCCGTATAGTTCGGCGACCCCGCGATCAAGATCCTTTAAACTCAACCGGGCGCCTACCCGGATATGAAAATCACGAAGAATCCGGCTCTGGCTTAAAGCTTGTTGACCCTGAGTCTGTATCCGGTTCAGATTTCCTTCCCTCACCCGGATGACCAGTCGCCCACCCTCAGCCAAATTGACTGATTCGATTGTCGCCAGTGGATTCCCCCAGCGGCGATATTCACACAAGATCGCTTGTAACTGGGCGGCAGAAGTGATCGCGTTGATTACTTTTCCCGTATCGGATCGCAAGCGGGTCAACAAGTTGGAGGCATCAAACTGAGTAACTCCCTCCAGCTCCACAACATGCAGCACGGGATTTAGCTGGACGACATAGGCCACGGTATCGCCGCGAACTTCAGCCCAGGTTTTTTCCACTCGGCCGTCGCCCTGAATCGTCTCCAGATCGCGCAGCACTTCAGAAACGAGCGGGAACCGGCCACAAGTCAGCGAACAGAGAGTTGGGGACTTCTGCCGTAAGGATATTTCCAGATCTGGAGCCGCCTCAAATCCATAAAATCCTGCCTGCCGGACAGCAAGGCGACTCGTGTCCTGATCCCAGGGGCGTCGCGAGATGTGTTCACGCAAGGCCGGTAAGTTGGATACGGCAGCATCGTAGCCCATCTGGATCAAGCGCAGGGAGGGTTGCAAGGAGAACAACGAGAGTGAATCGGCGGCGGGTGTTATGGCCACCGTTGCAGCCTTCAGCAATTCGGTATTCAATTCATGATGCATCAGGGTGGTTACCTGATTGGCAATCACCCAGGGTTCGTATGGGGGGGTGCTTAAGAAAGGCGGTTTGGTGGCGTCAACTGCAACGATGATGCTGTCACCGAATTCCTGCGCCGTCCGGGTGGGGATATTTTCGGCCACCCCGCCATCTATCAGCAACATGCCGTCCATCTCGAGGGGAGCGATCAGCAGCGGCAGCGCCATAGATGCCAAGAGCGCTTCGGCCAGATCGCCGTCATGGAACACGACTCTCTTTCCGGTGCGCATGTCCACGCTGATCGAAGCGAAGGGGACGGGAAGATGGTTGAAGTCCGGTTCAGCACGGTAGGGCGCGCGGCTTACCACATCGGAAAGCAGGATGGCCAGTTTCTGCCCGGCGGCCAGGGCGGGAGGAATATAAGGCTTGCCGCCTCGGAACTGCACTTCCAGCAGAGCTGAGGATTCTGAGCTTTTGCTGGATAACGGCAAGGTCCGCCGCGGAGCCCGATCCAGGAAGATGTCGTTCCAATTTATGCCGGCGGCCAGAGCTTCCAGATCCGCTACGGAATAGCCGCTCGCATAGAGACCCCCGATCACCGCGCCGATGCTGGTTCCGGCGATGGCGTCAATGGGAATGGAGTACTCATCGAAGGCCTTAAGCACTCCGATATGCGCCAATCCTCTTGTACCGCCGCCGGAGAGCGCCAGAGCCACCGTTGGCCGGGCGGGGAGTAGATGGGGGAGGTATCCCGCCGGACTTTGCGGAATTCCCGACCCCGGCAATGCGATGATGGTAGTTTCCTGCGATGAGGCGACATGAACCAGAATCGCCAGGATAACGCAAGCTGACCAAATTCTCACGGATTAACTCGATTAGACGAGATAGATAAAATAAAGCATTAAAGCGAATAAATCAAGAGAAACTTTGCCATCCCCGGATTGACTAATGGATTTGAAGATACCTCTTACTTTGATTTTGCCGCATGCAGCGGACGACTCAAGTTTGAATCGCACACTGGAATCGCTGCTGCCCACGGCACAGGTCGTACAACTCATCGCCACGACTCCTAATCAGAAGCTGAGTTCCTTTCCTCGCGCGGTCACGATTCCTGGTGAACCGCCCCAGGGTCTGGCCGAGCTAATCAACCGCGCGCTGCCGACGGTTGAGGGCGAGTTCCTGGCGGTAGCAGCGCCGGGACTGGAAATTTCCCCCGAGCTTCCGAAATGGCTACAAGAGTTGGCGGATGATCATTCTTACAGGAATTACGTCTATGGTGATTATCACGAGCTGGACGGAGCGAATCGCCGCTCGGTGGAAGCCAACCCCTGCCCCGAGGATATCACCGAGAGAGAAGATTGGGGGCCGCTGGAAATCTACCGCACTCAGGGGCTGCGCGATCTGGGAGGGGTCGATTCCACACGGCGTTTTCGAGCAGATTACGACCTGCGGTTGAAACTGACCGATCATCATCCCGCAATTCACATTCGGAAAACGCTCTGCAGCGTCCCCAAACCCCAGAATCAATCCGAGGCGGCTTCAGCAGCGCTTTTCTTCCCGGGTCGCGGAAAATTCGGCGGATTCTCCTACCTGTTCTTAGATCCCAACGAGGAGCGGGAGATCGAGGAGATCTTCCTGGCGGCGTTACAACGCCGGGGAGCATTTCTGGCGGGGCCGCCGGGCGGAGTATTTCCAGCGCCGTTGTTCACCAGCCCGCGAGTCTCAGTCGTGATGCCGGTGCACAACCGCGCCTCTTTTCTCCCCCTATCCGTGGGCAGCGTGCAACATGGGACTTTTCAGGATTTCGAGATCATCATCGTGGACAACGCCTCCACCGATGACACCTTAGCTGTAGCCCGGGATCTGGCGTTGCGAGATCCGCGCCTCAGCGTCCTGTCTTTACCCGATAATGTGATTGCGAAGGCCTTAAATGCCGGGATCCGAGCGGCGCGCGGGGAATACATCGCTCAGCTCGACAGCGATGACGAATACGTCCCCCAAACGCTGACCGTGATGGTGCGCCATCTGGACGAACACCCGGAAGAGGCTCTAGCCATCTCCTACTATGAATTGATGGATCCGGAGGGGATCACCTTAGCCGAGTTCGGAGTCATCAAGCACCTGGAATACAATCGCAACAACATCTTGAGAGTGGACGGCGCCGGAGCGTTACGCTGCTGGCGTAGAGCTGCCATTATGGAATTGGGCGGCTTCAACGAAGATGACTTCGGGCACTACGGCGAAGACTACGACCTGGTGCTGAAAGCCGGGGAAATATATGAGGTAGGCCGGGTGCACGAGGTATTGTATCGTTATCGCCGTCACCCCGGTAATTCCGACGCACTGCGCGCGCATTCCCTGAAGATCAACAATAAGACGCTGGCCCGGCAGAGAGCCATTGGCCGGCGGCAGGAGATCAACCAGCGGGAGGAGTAATGAAAACGTACCGCGTGGGCATTGATGGGGGAGGCAGCAGTTCCCGTGCCATTCTGGTAGAAGCACAGGATCAATTGATTCGCGAAATTCAGGGTCGTGGATTGAATCCCTTGAGTCTGGGGTGGGAGGTTTTCAAGAGCAACCTATCGGAGCTGCTGCACGATTTGCTGGGGGATACGCCAAGAGATGAGATCGCGGGACTGTGCGCAGGGTTGGCGGGATCGGGTAGCGAGAGCGCTCGCAACCGCGCCCAGAATGAGATTGCAGCCCTGTTGCCCGGCGTTCGAGTCGTGGTAATCAGCGACGCGCAGGCGGCGCTTTGGGGCGCCTTCGGCGGCGAGGCGGGGCTGCTTCTGATTGCTGGAACCGGCAGCATCTGTCTGGGGATGGTCGCGGATGGACGGATCGCCCGTTCCGGCGGATTTGGACGATTGCTGGGGGATGAGGGCGGCGGGTATTGGATGGCTACAGAAGCGATCCGCTGGGCGTTAAAGGCCAATGATGCGGGCAGTTCTTCCAGCCAGTTGGAAGCGGCCATTCGGGAGGAATTCCGGTTGCTGGATTTGCGCGAGGTCATCCCCCTGGTGCATGAAAGCCCGCCCGACCGCATTGCCGGGTTGGCGCGCCGCATCCTGGTATTATCCCGCACTGATGAAGACGCTCGAGCCATTATCAACCAAGCGGGCGAGTACCTGTTCGCGCTGGTCGCCAACACCTGCCGCAAACTCGGTTTATCCAATCCCCGAGTGGCTTTGTGGGGAGGATTGTGGGCCTCATCGGGCGGGGAATTGCAAGCTGCGCTTTCATCAACGATTTCGGCGCGGGAGTTCCCCATAAGTATCGTCAGCCCCGCTCAAACGCCGCAGTGGGGCGCCATTCGCTGTCTGCGAAAAGAGCTGCCTTAGCGTTTGGGAATGGTGCACAGAAACACCAACGGGGATTCAGGATCGGCTGCGAACTGATGTTCCTCGTTGGGGAGAACCAGAACGGAGGAGCCGGGTTTTAAATCCAGCGGCTCGCTCTGGTTCTTCAATTTACCCGTCCCTTCCAGGATGTAGACGACATGCTCCCAGGCATGGGAGTGATAAGGTGTGCAGCCGCCAGCATCCAGTTCGATGCGTCGCATGACGAAATTGGGCGCGCCTTCCTGCGGGCCGATCAGCACGGCCATGCGCGCTCCCACCGCTCCCTCATCCTTGACCGGATTGGGCTTCACGATTGCTTCATCTTTGACCAACATTTATTTATACCTCCCTTATCGAGATTATTTTACTTTCATTACCGCTAAGTATTCTTCTGCCAGCCGCCTATATTCCTGTACCGAAAAGCGAATGCCTTCGATTTCACCTTCCGTCAGCGGCCTTTTGACCTGGGCCGGATTGCCCGCCACAAGTTGTCCGGAGGGCACGCGGAAATTGGGTCTGACCACCGATCCCGCCGCCACCAAGCTGTGACTTTCCACCACCGCGCCATCCAGAATCACCGCTCCCATACCGATCAGGACTTCGTCCTCCACTGTACAGGCATGAACGATGGCTCCGTGACCGATAGTCACCCGGCTGCCGATGATACAGGGCCAACGGTCATGGGTAACGTGCAACACTGCGCCGTCCTGAATGTTGGTCTCTTCGCCTACGCGAATGGGCATCAAATCCCCGCGTAAAACAGTGCTGTACCAGATCGAAGAGCGCGCTCCGATGATTACGTCGCCAATCACCGCCGCCCCTTCGGCGATAAATACTCCCGGCCCGATAACCGGCAATTTCCCCTGGTATGGTATGATCATGGTTTTGTTCCGACTGGAGTTCAATCACAAACTATCTTTTTCCCACAACCAGATTTTGTTGCCTCGGAAGCGCCGCCAAAAGTATCGCAAGCGGGAGACGGATCGGGCCAGTTGGTCCCGACTTGTGTCATCGCCCATAGCAGCGCCGGTCAGGCGGAAGGTCCCCGGATGGATGAGATTGGGGGCGTGAATCATATACAATGCACTGTGGTAACCCACTGCTTTCGCCAGGCGGTCGGTAGCCTCATTTCCGCTATAAGGGAAACTACCGTTGGGATAGCAGAAATTCAGGCAGGGTTGCCCGGTTTCCTGTTCAATCAGTGCTTTAGATTTGGCCATCTCCTCGCGTGCGATCGCTTCCTTCTGGGGAGCGCAAATCATGTGGCTGTGCGTATGGGATCCGAAGGACATTCCCGTTTGGGTCATCTCGCGCACTTGATCCCAATCCAGACAGGCGGCGTGATCACCCAGACTGGGCACATCTTGAGGATTCTCCCACCCCAATCCCTTCAAGATGCGCTTGAATTCCACCTCAAAAGCGATCTCAGGAAGCGCCTTCACGCGGTTGCGCAATTTCTGGGCAGCCTGCATACGCAGTGTTTCATTCTGCAAGGCAATGGTCGTTTCGCCGTCTTCCGAAGTCAATGTCAGTGAGGGGCGACTGGTATATTTCAGGGCGGCATCCAGGATATCCACCCAGAAGCGGCGCTCTGTGCCGATGAAGGCAGTGGGGATGAAAAAGTCAACCTGTACGCCTAATTCCTTCAGGATGGGAAAAGCGGTCTGGTAGTTGCCGCGGTAGCCGTCGTGAAAGGCGATGAAGAGAGCCTTGGCGGGGAGGGTTCCCTTCCGACTGTGCTCCAGGATCTGGTTGATCGTCATGATCCTAAAACGTCTCGCCAGCCAGGTAAGTTGCTCGCGCAATTTCCCGGCGCTGATATGCTTTCCGTATACATTATCCAGCCCGGTAGCGGCAATATCTGTGCTGCCGTGGTAGGTAACTCCGAACACCAGTGAGGCCTTAGCCATTGGATTTTCCTTTTAACGCAACGCGGATTAGAGTTCCCTTCCCCGGTTCTGATCTGATGATATGAAGTTGACCTCCATGCCCGACTTCGATGATGTGCCGCGCCAGCGGCAATCCCATCCCGCGACCGCCCATTTTGGTTGAGAATCCCGGATCGAAGATCTTGCCGCGAATGCTCGGATCAATACCCCGGCCATTGTCTTCGACCTCGATGACGACTCCGCCGTCCCGGTCAGCAGCTCGTAAGGTGATCCGACCCTCTTTGCCTTCGATGGCGTCAATGGCATTCTTAACGAAACCCTCCAGCACCCAGATGAGCAGCTCGGCATTTGCGTGCGCTACCGGCTGATCCTGGCATTCGACGGCGATAACGATCCCGCTGCTTTGTGCAATTCGCTTCTGAAAATAGGAACGGAGCTGTTCGAGTGTTTCCTGCAAATTGATATCTTCGAAGCGTCCCGGCGCTCCCACGTGAGCCAGCCGCACGGCGATACCGCGCAGACGTTCCAGGCTGACATTCATTTCCGACAGGGCCAGTTGGGGATCGCGAGCGCCGGGGAGCATTTCTATCCAGCCCATCAAAGCGGATAGGGGCGTGCCCATCTGATGGGTCAAGTCTCCGGAGAGGCCCTGCCAGAGTTGCCAGTCCCGCCGTCGTTGTTTCTCTTTTAAGCGAGAAGCGATGAACCAACCAGCCGCGAAGGCGAAATGGATCAGAAGGAGGGTGACTATCATCAAGTTCATATTTTCTTTGCCACGGCTAAAATGCCGCCGCCTTTGCTATTTTTTACCTGCATGTCCATCCGCATGAAGATCCAGGCGATGGGATAGGCCAGTAAGAAATAAATCCCCACCAGCGGCGCCAACCAGATACGGCCCGAAAGCCAGCTCATAGGACCTTTTTGCAACAACCGCCAGGCGACGTTCCCCCAAGGACCGTAAGTGATCGTAAATTGCGTCAACTGCAATCCCGATCCGTTTAATTTCTCCCGCATCTCTGTTTGGGAGTATCCCGGTCTGACGTGTTCGCCGACGAAGGGTTGAGTTGAGGCCGTTTCACCGGCTGTAGGTCCTGCATAGTAGGGCGTAGTCAGGATAAAAAGCCCGCCGGGTTTCAAAGCTTTTGCGAGGTTGGTCATGACGCGGCGATCTTCCACGATATGCTCCAGAACGTCCACCGACAAGGCCAGATCGAAGCGAGACTCATACCCCAGGTTCAGCAGATCGCCGACTACGAAGGAGACATTGCCAACCCCGGCTCGAGCCGCATATTGGTTACCGGAATCCACCAGATCCTGCTTGACATCCAGGCCGGTGATCTTCGCCGCCGGAAAAACCTGCGCCAGACGGAAACTGTACTGACCGAAACCCGACCCGGCGTCGAGAACCTCAGCGGGCATAAACCCCTGCCGGTGCAGCCGCGATAGCGCCCGAGCCACATATCTCGAACGCAGGAAGAGGCGATCCAAGGCGGCGAAAAACAGCTTGCGCGCCAGGACGCCGGATCCCAATACTGCCTGCATTTTATCTTTTACGGGATCGTATTCCATAAGCCAATGTCGCTCAAATCAATACATTGCCGGGTCAGATCACTTGGGATGCGAGCGAGTTCGCACTCGCGGGATGAGATACCATCCAATACCCAGTAGAATCAGCAGTAGTGGAACTGCACCAGGTTCATCTTCCACGACTATCATATATATCATCAGCACGGACCCGTGCGCAATCATCACTAACGATAGTAGATTATGTATATTTACGGTTCCCCCGCGCGCCGCTTTCCGAAACAGCAAGGCCGAGGTGAGCCACAGCGCGACGAAGTACCCATTCAGGATTAAGATCTCTTCCAGCCCTCTCGACGGTGAACCCAACCCGGCGATCAGCGCGATTGCGGCAACCAATGCCTGAACTATAGCCGTCGCGAACAGTGCGAGTGTCATCCCCTGAGGTCGGAAGCGAGCGAGGAGGGCACCGATGATTCCAACAGCTAGCACCCCGCCATACATCAAATTGGCATCGTTGTCCTCAGACCCGATGAGGCCAACGGCAGCGTTCGCCCAAATGAGAATGAATGCTGCCGCGAGCGCAACACCGGCGGCGGCTCGATAAGCGCTATTGACTCTCTTCCGCACCGCCAGCTCAAATACGAGGCCGGTGCCGCCCAGAAGTGCGGCAGCGAAAGCGAAATCGGCTGCATCCCAAACGACATCATCCGTGAACTGCATCGCGATCAAAGGCAGCAGCAGAATGAACCCTGCTACGCTCCAGGCCGCTATCCGCCAGCGGTTCCAGCGTCTTTTCCCACCGGCTTCTGCCTTTTCTGCAATTGCCTTGCCTTCGTGCATGAGTGGCTCATTCCCAGAGAAAGTCATACTACGCTTCATGCGCCCTCATTCCCGGGACGAGGCGGGCGCTTTTCTCATCCTCCCTAACCACATCGTCGCCAGACCTGCCGCAATCAGCAGCAGCAGCGAGATACACTTGAAGATGTTGCCTTTACCCGCAGACAGCGGTTCGAAAGTCATCGTCACGCGGCTTTTCCCCGCTGGGACCAAGATGCCTCGGAACATAAAGTTGGTCTTGGTGATGCTCGTCGGTGCTCCGTTTATAGCGGCTTTCCAGCCGGAAGGATAGTAATTGTCAGTCACCACCAAAAACATCGGGCCGGTCGTTTCCACAATCAATTCCAGGTTGTCGGGATCGTGTTTCACCCAGGTGACTTGGCCGGTGGCGTCAGCTTGGGGAGCGCCGGAGAGCGGCGTTTCGATGGTGGCCACACGCGCAAAGTTAAAGCCCGGTGACTTGTAATATTCCAGCGCTTGGGCGGGCGCGACGGTGATCACTTCATTGGTCAGAAACGCTCGGGGGAAGGCTTGCTTGAAACGATACACGCGTTCTTGACGGCCCACGAAGACCTCCTCGAAGTCTTCATGATGGATGGGCTGGTCGCTGATGAAATAGGTTGCATTCATCAAGCGCAAGAAGTTGGGATTGTTATAGGACAAAGCGTCCACGGCTTCCTGGTAAAGACGGGGTTTGGCCCCAGTATAACCTACGATGGATTCTATTTGATGCGGCATGTACCAATCCGGGTTGCGCCCCTGGGTTAATGGAAAGATACGAAAAGGTTTCGGTTGTTGTTGTAAAAATTGAACCACATCATCGGCTTGCAAGTAATTTTGCATCTGCTGGGGAGGCGTCGGGTTGATCAGATTGTTATCCTTGATGAGGTAATTGAGTTCGAGGCTCGCAGCCAACGCCACGGCCACCAGCAGCACCCAGGCAGGCGCGGAGCGCTTCAGAGCCAGAATGGCGGCTCCATAAAGCCCCGCGACCAGAAGCAACAACCGCAGCAGGTCACCGGTGAACAAGCGAAACGCTTCTTCCGCGCCGGCCCCCGCCAACTGCGGACGAGCTGCTGCTACCCAACCCATGTAGGCCGGTTTAACTGCGGCTTGCAAAACCAACAGCAACAGACACGCTCCCGCAATGATCCCGCCGAC
>JAGVQJ010000182.1 GCA_020051775.1 Calditrichota bacterium
CCGCTAAATCAATTACTTACAAAAGAATTGTTTCAACTTGATACCTGCACTGATCCTAACCAATTGTGTTTATTCGACTAGGAACCGGACAGTAGTGATATATTTCCATTAATATATATCTGCCCGTTTGCAAAAGAGCCAGTATGGCTTATAATACCAGTTGAAATCCAAGGATTTCCTCGGAAAATATTATTCAATATGTTTATGTTCTCGCAATAATTTCGAATTCCCGTGCGACAATTATAGATAATATTCCCTGCGACTAAACGAGAATTGTTGGTTGATCCATCAGAAAACTGTATGCCATAATACCCGTTCGTAATGTAATTATTGACGATAAGATAACTGCCCGCCCCTGGTCTGATACAATAATCATCAGTCCCAATAATAATGTTTTGGCTGATATATTGAAAGGTACCTGCATCACCAGATATTAGGATGGTTTCAGCCCAGTTATTTTCAAAATGATTCTGGATAATTCGGGCGGAACTGTAATAATCAATATAAAATCCTCCGGCATATGCAGGCATTAGATAGCCTGATGCATCAACTCTATTATTTAATATGGAGCAATTGCTTACCTCAATTTCAGAGGAATCGCAGTATAAAGCTCCCCCATAAGCTGCATACCCCGAAATTCCACTATAAGCAGCGCAACTATCAATTAAACTTTCACCCAAGTATAAATTTGCTCTGGAGGCACAGATCCCACCACCCTTATTGCTAGTATTATAATTCTCATCGCCGGTCTCACATGACGAAATTGTACAATTACTAACCACGAGCGTACATTGCGAACAATAAATCCCACCTCCCTTGAAATTTTGCGACCATAATGCTCTCCCATATTTAAGCATGCAATATGAAAGACGACAATTCGGGGAAGAATTATGAAATCGCAAGCCTCCCCACCCAATTGAAGGTTGTGACGATATAAAAATGATTGAGTCCGTGGAAGAACCATTTGCTGAAAGTTCAGCCCCCGAATTTATAATCAGACTATAGTGACCTTGAAATAAAACCAGCACACCGGGTTGAATAGTCAGCCGAAGATTAGCCGGCACATTTATTCCTCCCGCCACCAACACCGTATCCACATCCCACACGCCGGAGACGTTGCCGGAGACAGTGATGTGATCCCCCCAGCAGGCACCGGCCAAAATGCCCAAAAGGACCAGAGAGAAGAGAGTGCGCCGCATGATGACCTCCCCGATTGGACGTTTCCCCCCAATATAATACATTATCCCGAATTTGTCAAGTGCAAATATTTGCACTTAGCTGTTTTTGTTTTTGTCGGGGTCGAGGACGACCCCGACTACGGTTTCCGTACTCGGTTCTCTGTTTTCGGTTCTCTGTTCTCGGTGCTCGGTTTACGGTTTCTTCGCAAACTCCTTGATGATCGCTTCGATCTGCTCCTCGGTGATGCCGGAGGTGCCGTACTGCACCGGCGCTCCGGGCAGTGGAGCGGCGGTAGCGGGGGCGTCGGGGCGGGTTTCCGGGGGGGGCGTCTCCTCTTTGGCAGGGCGGTAGCGGTATTTGGCGTCGTAGCGCCAGCGCTTTTTAGGGTCAGACAGGAATGTCTGACCTCCACCATCGCCCTGCAGAGACGCCGGACTTACCGACTCATGGAGCGGATGGATCTCATACGCCAGTCGCTTGATGTTGATTAAGTGCAGAGGCGTGACGTTGTCGGAAGTGATGGATCCTCCCCAAGTGCCGCAGCCTAAGGTTAAGGCCGGTTCCAGCCCGGTGGTCAGACCGATGGCTCCTTGCGTCCCGCCGGTGTTGACCAACACGCGAAACACTGGTTTTTTCAGAGCGAATTCGCGGATGATCTCTTCGTTGCGGCTGTGGATGACCAGTGTGTGGCCAATGCCGCCGAAATTCAGCAGTTCCAGGCAGCACCCGCAGCCCTGTTCCCAGCCGTCCGCTTCATAGAAGGAGATCACGGGGGAGAGCTTTTCCATGGACAGGGGGTACTCTCTCCCCACCCCGGCCAGAGTGACGACCAGTATTGAGGTTTCCGGCGCCACTTTGAATCCCGCCATTTCGGCGATGCGCGCCGCGGGCTGCCCCACCACCTTGGGATTGATGCCGCGTTGCGGAGTGATCATTAGTTTTTCCAAGGCGGCGGTTTCCGCAAGGGAACAGAAATAGGCGAAGTTGCGCTTCAGCTCGGCCACGACTTCGTCGCGCACGGGACGATCGGCGACGATAGACTGTTCCGAGGCACAGACCGTACCGTAGTCGAAGGTCTTCGAGGCGACGAGGTCCTTGACCGCTTTGCGCACATCGGCGGTGCGTTCGATGAAAGCGGGGACGTTGCCGGGCCCCACGCCGAAAGCCGGTTTGCCGGCGGAATATGCCGACTTCACCAGAGCCGTGCCGCCAGTCGCCAGGATAACTTTGGTGATGGGGTGCTTCATCAGCTCCTGTGTACCCGCCATATCGCAGATGGACATGCAGAGGATAGCATCCTTGGGCGCTCCGGCGCGGGCGGCCGCCGCCTGCATCACCTGGCTGGCTTCAATGGTGCACCGCACCGCCGCCGGGTGGGGTGACAGGACAATGGCATTTCGCCCCTTTAGCGCGATGATGGCCTTGTACATGGCCGTGGAGGTCGGATTGGTCGAGGGGATGATGGCCGCCACCACGCCCATCGGTTCGGCGATTTTATAGACCCGGCTTTCAGGATCTTCATCCATGAAGCCCACCGTCTTTAATCGGGCGATGGAGTTGATCAGATTGCGGGTGGCGAAGCGGTTCTTGGCCACTTTATCTTCATATTTGCCGAAACCGGTCTCTTCTATGGCCAGTTTGGCCAGACGTTCAGCCGCCTGATACCCCGCTTCGGCCATCGCTTCGGTGATGCGATCCACGTCCTTCTGGGTAAGTTCTTTCAAAGCTTCCAGGGCGGCCTGGGAACGCGCCAGCAGGTCGCGGGCTTCCTGCACGGAGGATAGATCTTTGTCCATTTCGCTTCAGAGGTTTGGAAAGTTGTAACAAGGTTTGCGTGTTTGCCTTGAAACTGTGAAGTTACTTGTCATTCCCGCGCAAGCGGGAATCCAGGATTCTCAGCGGCCATCCCCATGATAGATTCCCGATCAAGTCGGGAATGACAGATGTAGAAGTTTTCAAGGTTCTAAAATATAGGTTAGTCTGATTGAAAAGTCAAGTAAATCATGGAAGGAAACCGTTATAGCATTAATTTACTTGACTTTTTCTTGTAATCTTAGTACATTACGCCGCAGATCATTCGTTAGCGGGAAACTTTTAAAATCAAGCGGTAATCCCCCATTAAAATTTATGGAGGTTTAGGTATGTTAAAAGAATTTAAAGAATTTGCCATGCGCGGTAATGTCCTGGACATGGCCGTGGGTATCATCATTGGGGCCGCTTTCGGCGGGATAATAAGTTCTCTGGTGGCTGACGTGATGATGCCTCCGATCGGGTTGCTGCTGGGGAACGTGGATTTTTCAAACTTGTTCCTTGTCCTGAAAGAGGGATCAACGGCGGGGCCTTACGCCTCTTTGGCGCAAGCCAAAGCGGCTGGTGCGGTTTCGATCAACCTCGGATTGTTCATTAACACCATCATCAACTTCCTGATCGTAGCGTTCGCTATTTTCATGTTGATTCGCGCCGTCAATCGGCTGCAGAAACCGGCTCCAGCCCCGGCTGCGGCGCCTTCTACACGGGATTGCCCTCACTGCCTGTCCGCGATTCCGCTGAAAGCGACCAAGTGCTCACATTGCACTTCTGAAGTTAAACCGATATAATCTCGAAAAGGCAAAAGTAATTAATGGGTAGTGATCCATAATTCAGTGGAGAAAAAATGAAAAGAATCTTACTGATATTGATTCTGACAAGTTGGGAGTGCGCATCAGCTTACGGTGCAGATTCCACCAATGTGCCGGGTAAATGGCAGACGACTTTGGAAGCGGGTCTGGCAGCAGCGCAATCATCATACAGCGATAACTGGGGCGGCGGCCAGTCCGGATCCATCAACTGGGTTGCCAATCTGCATGGTGTGGCGAACAGACAGCTCACCAGTCTGGTGCGCACTGAAAACGATTTAAAGCTTCAATTCGGGCAAACCCACAATCAGACAGATTCCACCAAGAAGTGGCAGACACCGATCAAATCCAGTGACCGCATCCGTTTCGATACGGTCTGGAAATTCAGTTTGCGAGCCTACGTGGACCCCTACGCTGCAGGTTATGTAGAGACGGAATTCTACGATGCCACTGTACCGGCTCACAAGTTGGCCTTAAGCCCCTTGGAATTCAGTGAAAGTGCTGGCATTTCCAGGGATATCACTAAAACTGCTTCCACCAAACTGATGACGCGATTAGGCTTCGCCTTGCGACAGAAGATCATCAAGACATCAGTGGCTGATCCCGTGAACCCGGGGATCTATAGCACGGCGACTTCCAGGGTGAATGACGGCGGTATAGAATGGGTTACGGACCTGACCCAAACATTGCACAAAAGCTTGACCTATACCTCCAAGTTGACTGTGTTCAAAGCGCTGTTTATCAGCAACAACCCGCTCGAGAACGATCCGGATCGTAAGGATTTTTGGAAAACCCCAAGCGTGAATTGGGACAACATCCTGACGGCTAACGTGACCAAAATCGTACAGGTAAGCCTGGCGTGGCAACTGCTGTATGACAAACCGATATCACTCTCCGGACGTTTCAGACAAACACTGGCATTGGGTGTGAACTGGAAAATGTAATTTTAAAAATAAATAAGTAAAAAGCCGGCGCTCTGCAACGCCGGCTTCTGTTTTGGTGAGAAGGTCGTTTAGGCCATATCGAAATTCCCGTTAAGGTATTCATCCACCCAGATCTTCAGGATCATCAAGCGGAATATCTGCTCAGCGGGATTGAGGTCGTATAGTCCAGTGTAATGGGCTATCCGACGACGAGCGCGCGTTCTCAAAGGGAGCTTGCGGTCGGTAGGAAGACGGCTGAGTTTTATGGCTTTGGAAAACGTTTGATCCAAATATCGCTCTAATTGTCGCCGGTCAATAAGTTCATCAAAACCGTTTCTGTGTTCCAGTAAAACCTGGACGATGTAGGAGCGCAATCCAGAATCGAGTCCCAAGCGAAGATCCCAGTTAATCAAGTTGCTGCACCGAGCAAAACCAATTTTATGGAACTCCGGGAACATTCGTTGCGAGGCCACCTTGAAAAGCGACCGACATTCACGCAATCGCGCCGGGATGTACCTGACAAAGTCCAGGATATCCACATCCATGAAAGGATTGCGCAAAGGAATGACCAATTGCTTCAACTGAGAAAGAGGATGGAGATAACCGAAAAGTCTCTGATTCAGAAAAAAGTAATGATCGCGATCCAGCAAATCGCCATGCGGACAATCCCGTAAAAGACGAAGGAGTTGATCCCGGCCTTGTGGCGCCAGGCGCTTTCGCACGACAGGTTTGAGAAACCGGTAGCTTTGTCTTAGATTGTCCAAGTGATGGATGGACATAGAATGCAGCATCTGGTGTTCCGTAAAGGCTTTTTCCTTCCACCCGAAACATTCGTCCCCTCGTAACAGCATTCCCACATTCAAATCGCCCCTGATACGCTCGAAAATATTCAATCCTTCAGGGTAGTTTCCTACCGCATCAGTACGACCCTCACTTTGCGTGACGAAATCGTAAAAGTGATCTGGCAAAGCTTCAGGCTTGAGTTTGAAGAAGGCGTGGCGTACACCCATCTGCTCGGCCAGCAGGTGAGAGATGGCCGCATCGCTTTCCCTCGAAGTTTCATCTTCGCCCCAAGTAATGGTGCGGATCGCCTCCCGCGGGCGCAGGCGATGCAGGCAACCGGCGAGAACACGCGAATCGTACCCACCGCTTAGCGGAATTCCTATGGGCTTCTCTACCTGGCTCTGTCTCTGGACAGCGCGGTAGATCAGCCTGACCATTTCATCCGCCAGCATCCCGTCGTCCGTGTGCGAAGTGAGGTTGAATGAGAAATTCCAATATTCACTTATGCTGAGTTGTCCGTGCTCCAGGACCAGTACCTGCGCTGGACCCAGGACTTTTACATCATCCAGCATAGTGTTCGTTTCCAGGATGAATCCGCAAGCCAGGAAATTAGACAGAGCCAGGGGATTCACTTTGGCATGAAAATCCCGTAACCTGGTGAAGGGTTTAAGTCGGGAGGAGAAAACGAACTGATGGTCATTTTTTAAGTAGAAGATGGGACGGGAGGCGGTTCGATCACAGACGAGAATCAGGCGATCCATCTCCGGTTCATAAATTGCGAGAGTGAATGATCCGTTTAGACGGGCGAAAACTGCATTGCCTTCACGTTCATAGGCGCGCAGAATAGCGGCGGGAGGGTTGGCATCGGACATATCGTCATTGAATATTTCGCCATCCAGGAAGAGGTATCGGTTGCCCTGGGGAGACTGAGCCAGTTGGGCGGTGGCGGGATCCATAATATTGGAAAAAAGGCGCATCATGGTCACCGTTCCGTCCGGTGATCGGAAACGATTAATACGTTGCCTGCCGTCCGCCTGAAAGCCGCTGAAAACCAACGAAAATATTTCGTCGTCTGCAACCTCAGGCGACCTACATCTGATTCCGAGCAATCCTTGCAAGTCAGCTCTCAGCATAATCTATAGATTTTACAGAAATACGGTACAGCTCCATATAGATATACGGACAAAAAGGAATGATAGCATGAGATTTCGTGAAAATAAGCTCAAAATATCGGCTTAATTGCTAAGGGCAAAGTTATATTCGTCACTGAGGCCGCGATTGAATCGGGAATAATCGAATGATCCTCTTAACGCCAGTCAAAGTTATCTTTCAGGTAATCTTCCGCCCAAACCTTCAGGATCATCAAGCGAAAGATCTCCTCACTGGGAGGCAGCTCGTAAATATCAAGACGCTTGCGGATCTTGCGTATAACGCGCCGCTGCAGGCTACGAGAATTGATGTGGCGCGGGGTAAAGGATTGATCCAGAAACCGTATCAACTTATCTCGATCTACCCACTGCTGGAATCCGTTGGCGTTTTCCAATAGGGTTTGGCGGATAAAATTTTGCAGCTTGGCATCCGTCTGCATGCGATGATCCCAATCCACGAGGCTGATGACTTTACAAATGCCGATCTTCCCCGACTCAGGTAACAAGCAACTTACGACGTCATGGAACAGACTCTTCCAGATTCGTAAAGGCGTTGGCACGCGGCGCATAAATTCGATTACGTCGTTATCCAACAGAGGATTGCGTTCCTCCACTATGTGGCGTTTCAGTTGGGTCAGCGGATTGTGAAAAGCATAGAATCGTTCGTTGATGAAAAGATGATCCTTGGTGTCAATGAAACTCTCATAACGGTACTGGCGCATGAGTCTTTTCATCTGGGATTCGGACAAATCCGCCAGAGTATCATATACCGCTGGGTATAAATATTTAAAACTGCGGGGCAGCAGATTAAATGTGGGAAGAAACGCCAAATATACCGCCTCTTTATACCGAGATCCTGCTTCCCGAATGCCGAAATACTCATTGCCGCGATACAAGAGATTTACACCCAACTCAGAACGGATGCGCCTGAACATCCCCAGTCCTTCGGGGTAATTGCCGGCGGAATCCACACGCGCTTCGCTTAAACGTACATACTCGTGGAAATTACCGGGCAGCGCTTCAGCCCCGAGGCGATAAAAGGAATGGTTCGTCCTCAAGTGCTCGGCCAGGCGCTGCGCCACCATGACATCGCTGTCGGGACGGTGATCTTCATCCCCCCAAGTGACGGTTTTCAAAGATTGAGTGGGATTAAGCCGCCGCATGGAGCTAACTATGGAGCGTGAATCATACCCGCCGCTTAATGGCACGGCGTAAGGAATCGAGTCGCGCGTCTGCCTTTTGACTGCCTGAACGACCAGCTCGGAAAGCTCCTGGCTGAGTACCTTGGGGTCGCGTTCGTCGCGCTGGTCTGCATAACTGAAAGTCCAGTAGGGTTGGATTTTCACGGAATGCGGCTCAACGGTCATAACTTGAGCCTGGCGTAAAAGCTGAATGTCCTGGAGCAGGTACTTGCCTTCCAAGAGGCAACCGGTGGACATAAAATTGGCCAGCGCTTCAGGATTGAGTCGGGGTTTGAATCCCGGTAGAGAAAGCAGGGGTTTAATGCGCGGGGAGAACGCTAAGAGATCACCCATGCGGATATAAAAAAGCGCCACTGTGCCAATGCGATCCGTCACCAAGGTCAGGCGGCGCTGCCGCAGTTCTACGATTCCCAACAAAAACTGTCCATTTAAGCGAGCAAAAAGGGCCTGGCCCTCATGCAAGTAAGCTTGAAGGATCGCTAGGGGCTGATTGTTTAAATCCAGATCTTCGTTGAAGACCTCGCCCTCCAGAAAGAGCAGGACTTGCCCATCCGGGGAGCTGACAGGTTGCGCGCCGGGATTCAGAATACCCTGGTGCAGGCGGGTAATCGCCAAGTCACGGGCAGGGCTTAACCAGCGATCCGCGAGGGGGCTGGGCTGATCTAACTGTGAGGCGTGGTGAAAGGAATCAATGAGATTGGCATCAAGTGCCTCTCCATCAACTCGCGCTAAACCTAAAAATCCTGACATAGGTATACCCGAATATTAATGTTAATCAAACCGAAAAGTCGAACTGCCTCATATTGAACTGATCCGCCCAAATTTTCAAGATCATGAGCCGAAAGATCTGCTGGCTCCGACTTAATTCATAGCGTCCCATTAAACGACGCCATTTCTTCCGGGAGTGTCCCAAAGGCCAAAGTCGCGGTGGTGATTTGATAAAACTTTCCGCTAGAAAATTTCGCAAGGAATTGTGATCGAGGAGGTTGCTGAATCCATTGGGATTTTCCAAAAGGACTTCCCGCACATACTGCTGCAAGTCCGCCTCCATTCGCAATTGCTGATCCCAATTGATAAGACTGGAATTCAATGCAAATCCCGGCCGGCATAATTCCGGCAGCAAGTTGCGCGTCGTAGATCTCAGCAATGCTTTACCCAATCTAAGGGGAGTGGGTATCCGGGAAATAAAATCCAATACGTCGTTATCAAGATGCGGATTTCTGATTTGAATGTGCCGCTCCTTCAACTGTGAAAGGGGATTCAGGTAACCGAACAAGTGCTCCGTATAGCAGAAATAATCCTTGCGATCGTGTAGATTATCCCAGGGGCATTTTTGAATTATACGGGAAATTTGTGCTGCGCTGGCTTGATCTAATTTTGCTCTCACCTCTTTTTTAATAAAAGGATAGGCGCCGGCCAAACCGGGTAAACTGTGAATCTGCAACCGATGCAATCCCTGGATTTCGGTATCCACCAACCCTGACCCACCATAACATTCATCTCCGCGCAAGAGGTATGTTAAGCCCAATGAATCACGAGATTCCTGGAAAAAGCGCAGAGATTCCGGATAATTCCCCACTGCGTCGGTGCGACCCTCGTTCAGATTTACGAAATCCGCAAAGTACCGGGGTAGGGCTTGCGGATGCAAGGGGAAAAACGTATGCTTGCTCCCGACCATCGCTCCCAATTGTGCCGCTAGCGTGGCGTCGCATTGCGCGCACAACTGGTTGACACCCCAGGTGACAGTCTGTAACCGGTGATCGGGGTACAGCTTCTTCACGCATCCCAAGATGATGCGCGAATCATACCCGCCGGAGAGCATTAATCCCAGAGCTTCTTGGCCTTGGGTACGCCGCGCTACAGCTTGGAGGATGAGGTGGAAAAGCTCTTGTTCCAAATCCGCTGGCGAACGCGTATCGCGTGGCTGGGTGAATCCATATTGCCAATAGGTTTGGTGCTGCACCTGACCGTTTTCGACCACCAGCATCTCGCCCGGGCCGAGGGTGCGGATCCCGGAGGCCAACGTCCTACCTTCGAGTAGAAAACCTCCGGCCAAAAAACTCGCCGCGGAATATGGATCAACCTTCATAGCACTGCTGATTCCAGATAGCATCGGCTTCAGCGTGGAAGAAAACGTCAATGAATCTCGGCCAAGGGCAAAATAAAGCGCTTTGGAGGCGGTGCGATCGCAGACCAGCATCAACCGCTGCGCGTCAGTATCAAGAAGTATTATTATGAAACTACCATTCAGCTTTGACAGTAAATTATGACCTTCGGCGCAAAAGGCATCCGCGATACTGCCACAGGGATTTTCTTGATTAATCTCCTCGTTGTAGACTTCTCCCTGCAACAGAATATAGACGCGGCCGTCGCTGGACCAAGCCGATTGAAAAGCCCCCGGTAAAAGTCCCTGACGCAGTTGATCCGGCTTGGGGAGCAGGGGCGACGATAGATCGAATCGAACGAAATTCCGATCGTTTTGAACTGGAACGCTGCTAACCGCGTTCGGATTCCCCGTTTTCTCGTCAATCAACTCGCCTGCCTTGAGGAACATGCCTTTATATAATCCTTTCCCAATTGCTGAGATTGTGCAACCTCACGCAAGATGATTAAACATCATACGCATGAAAAATATAGCCGTTGAGGATTACTTGAATTTATCTTTAGATAGTCATTTCGTCAAGAGCAACTTCTCAATGTGACACACTTTGCCGGCAAGGATGTACGCAAAATAAATGCCAGAAGGAAGAGAAGATGCTTCCCAGGTCACTTTATGACTGCCCGCAGCGAGCTGGTCATCAATCAACGTGGTGATTTTTACCCCGGCAGTGTTGTATATAACGATGCGGACTAATCCGACTTCCGCGAGGTGGAAGGATAAGGTCGTGCTATGATTGAAAGGGTTGGGGGCAACTAAGGATGGCGCTGCTGTGTTATTCATCGCACCGTCTCGGCCCAACACCTTCTCAAAATAGAATTCGTCAGTATCGAACACCTGCCGACGCTGGAAGTCTCCGGCAAAAATGCGCAGCATATAGGATCCCGGCGGAGCGATAGCGGGCACGCGCGGCATGAATTCGTGAGCTATGTAGCCACCCGGATCCAGTGTTAGATTCACTGCCGGCGGCATTACCTGGTAGTAGCGGTATTGCGGCCCGCAGATTTCCGTCCAGAGATCGAACTGCAAGGTTTGGGCTGAATTATTTTCGGCGTTGCAACTGAAATTCAGGATGGCGCCGGTATCCGGTACGATATTCGGTCCCTGGAAATTCATGTAGACTATAGGGCCGGGGCCGGTCGCGGGCACCTGGCGATAGAGTTTCAGAAAGCCCTCAAAGGAACCTCCCACCAGATCCAATGCTCCGTCGCCATCCCAATCCAGGGGTGAAAAGCGGCTGAAAAATCCGGGATTCACTGGAGCGTCACCCATCATCAGAGCCATTGAATCGGCCAATTGCGGGTCTGAGTTAGTGCCCAGGTTTTCGTAATAGAAAGCCCGACCAAAGTTTTCACCCAAGAGCAATTCCTTGGTGCCGTCCGAATCCAGATCCAGCACGCAAGGTGCGGATCGGGTAGGTACTCGCAGGGTGTCGCCATTGGCCAGAGTCACAAAATTGACCTCATCGAATACCGGTTCGGTGTTCGTGCCAACATTGAGGTACAACCAAACCCGGCCGTCAATGGCGCCAATGAGCAGATCCTTCAGCCCATCCCCGTTCCAATCGTCTACGAAAGGCGTGGCATCATAATCCACGCGCAGAACTTCACCGCCCACTTGCAATGTGCCGACGCAAGTCAATTGAGGATTGCTAGTTGTGCCGATATTGCGAAAATATCGGACATTGCCATTGAATTCCCCTACCAGCAGATCTTTCAGGCCATCGTTGTTCCAGTCCACCATCTGTGGAGCCGCGCCCAGACATCAGGCATAGCTGACCGAAATCGGCGCGCCGTCCGCCTCGATCAGGGAGACCGGGCCGAATTGGGGAATGACCTCGGTGGAGATGTTCTCGTAATAATAGACATACCCGTCATACATGACGCCTACCATCAGGTCGGCGTCGCCATCGCCGTCCCAATCATCCAGGCAAGGCACTGAACAGACATTGTCATAGACGATATAGCCCTCGGCGTTGCTGAGCCAGCATGGCCAGCCGAAATTGGGGAACTGCGCCACCGCAAGGTTTGTGATCAGCAACACCAGGCAACTGCACCATGTGATTCTCACCATGTCTCATCCCGCTTCATCGAGTTATGCATATTCGGTGAATCAATTAAAGAAGATCAAGAAGTTGTCATATAATATACTCATTTTGATGCGATTGTCAAGTGATATTTTTCTTTTAAGGATGATTTTACCTTTCTATAATAAAAAAGGGTGCGGCGGATATCCGGCCACACCCTCTGGCATTCCTTCAGGATTTACTATTTAATCAAAGTAACTTTCTGGGCGGTGTGGTAATGACCCGCATCCAGAGCTACAACGTAAACTCCGGCGGGCAAATGGGAAGCCTCCCAGGTGACCTGATGCCTTCCCGCCGGATAACCGGCGTTGACAAGCTGGGCCACTTGCTGGCCAGCCATGTTGTACACGCTGATTCTCACCGCACCCTCTTCTACTAGATCAAAACTAATGGTAGTGGTAGGATTGAAAGGATTGGGTGAAGCGGAGATTACCGGTCGCTGCGGGACTTGAAGGTTAACTGCTGGAGTGGACTCATCTTCCCAAGGTGTGAAGGAGAATTCTTCTACGATGGGGCCGTCGCCGGTGTAATTTTTGGCGAAGTAGAAGTAGTCCGTAGCGTAGACCTGCAGCGTGCTGTAGTTCCCTACATAGCCATGATAGTAATAGTAGCCCGCCGACCATGAAGCCGGTATGTACAGGCTCAAGGCCTTGTAGAGTGAACCGCCCGGCGCCAGGGATAGGTCCGGACGACTAAACAGGTCCATCCAGGTGTAATTCGACATCTGAAGCTGAGCCCAACCGTCGAAATTCACTGTCGAACTTGTCCCATTGTTTACGGTCACGGTATAGTTGATCGTACCACCGGAAGCGGGCACCAAATACGAACCGACGAGCGCCACATCTGCTGTAGGTGCCGGCGGTGTAGTGGCTGCCCAATTAAATCTCTTTAGACGGGCATCATAGCTGCCCACGACCAGGTCCATGTGGCCATCGTTGTTCCAATCTATGATAGCGGGACGGCTGGTGCCGGGGGTGGAAGCCTGCAAACTGCCGGTCTGTACGTAGACTCCGGCGGCCAGTAGCGGATTAGCGTTGGTGCCGTTGTTTTGATAGTAATACAGCTTGCCATTCATTTCGCCGCTGATCAAGTCCTTCAGGCCATCGCCATTGAAATCGGCAACGACTGGAGCGCTGCGGTAACCCACGTCAATGTTTCCTCCAGCAGCCAGATTCAGCAGCATCCCAGCTCCCAACACCGGGTTGGTTAGTGTACCAGTATTGCGGAAGAAGTTGATCACACCATCGCTCTCACCGGCTAAAAGATCCGGCAATCCATCGGCGTTCCAGTCATTGATGAAGGTAGTGGAATAGTCACCCACGTCAATGGTTAGACCGCCGGCTTGCATCAGACCGACATAGTGTAGCGAGGGATTGGAAGCCGTGCCGATGTTCTGATAATAGCGAATGTTGCCGTTGTTTTCACCTACGATGAGATCTTTGTCGGTGTCGTTGTCCCAGTCCACAATCTGTGGAGCCGCCGTCGTGCATCAGCCGTAGGTGACGGAAATGTCAGCGCCATCCGCTTGCACAACGGTGTGCGCCGCAAACACCGGTGGTTGACCGGCTCCGGCAGTATTCTGGTAATACCAGATGTTGCCGTTAAAGAACACCCCAACCATCAGATCTTGGTCGCCGTCGCAGTCCCAGTCACCGAAAGCTGGAATGTCGTACACTTGGCTCCCGCTCACGATTGTCCCTTCTGCACTATTGACGAAATAGGGATAATCGTAATTGGGCGCCTGTGCCCAAGCCGCTGCACAAAGCAGCCCACAGGCGATAATTGTGAGAAGTTTTTTCATGTTACTCCCCTCTGTGTTTAGTCATTCCTCTTGCTGGTTTGGTTATTTAAGCAGTGTTATCGTCCGGGCGGTGTGGTTGCGACCGGCATCCAATGCCACGACATATACTCCGGCAGGCAAATGGGAAGCATCCCAGGTGATCTGGTGGCTTCCAGCCGGATAACCGGCATTGACAAGCTGGGCTACTTGCTGACCGGCCATATTGTAAATGCTGATCCTGACCGCGCCTTCTTCCACCAGCTCAAAGTTGATCGTAGTGGTAGGATTGAAAGGATTGGGTGAGGCGGTGATTTCCGGCCTCGCCGGTCCTTGCGGCATCAGAGCAGGATTAGTCTCATCTTCCCAGGGCGTGAAGGAGAACTCTTCTACCATGGGGCCGTCGCCGGTCGTGCTCTTGTAGAAGTAGAAATTGTCTGAAGAGTACACTTGCATGGTGGCGTAGTTACCGACGTATCCGTAGTAGTAATACATGCCCGACGCCCAACTCGCAGGGATGTACAAACTTAGGGATTTGATCAATGAACCACCCGGTGTCAAGGACAATCCGGACCGATTGAAAAGATCCATCCAGGTATAATTCGGCTGCTTGATCTGCGCCCATCCGTCAAAGTTGACCGTAGATGATGTCCCGTTGTTCACCGTCAGATTATAATTGATGGAACCACCCGAGGCCGGAACCATATAGGAGCCAACAAGAGCAACGTCGGCGGTCGGCGCCGGAGGAGTGGTAACAGCCCAATTAAATCTCCTCAAACGGGCATCATAACTGCCCACGACCAAATCCATGTGGCCGTCATTATTCCAGTCAATCACGGCGGGACGGCTGGTGCCTGCGGTGGTAACTTGTAAAGTGCCGGTCTGCAGGTACACTCCGGCGGCCAGTAGCGGGTTGGCGTTGGTGCCGTTATTCTGGTAATAATAGAGCTTGCCATTGACTTCGCCGCTGACCAGATCCTTGAGGCCGTCGCTGTTGAAGTCGGCAACAACCGGGGCGCTGCGGTAACCGACGTCAATAGAACCCCCGGCGGCCAGGTTAAGCAGTGTTCCGGCGCCTAACACCGGATTGGTGAGTGTGCCTACGTTGCGGTAGTAATTAATTACACCATCGCTCTCACCGGCCAACAGGTCCGGTAATCCATCGGCGTTCCAATCATTAACGCAGGTGGTGGAGTAATCGCCCACATCAATGGTCAAACCTCCGGCTTGCATTATTCCGACATAGTGTAGCGAGGGATTGGAAGCCGTACCGATGTTCTGGTAGTACCGGATATTGCCGTTGTACTCGCCCACGATGAGGTCTTTGTCGGTGTCATTGTCCCAGTCCACAATCTGTGGAGCCGCCGTGGTGCATCAGCCATAGGTGACGGAGATGTTGGCGCCATCCGCCTGCATCACCGTATGCGTCGCGAAAACCGGCGGCTGTCCTGCACCGGCTGTGTTCTGGTAGTACCAGAGATTGCCGCTGTAAAACACTCCAACCAACATATCCTGGTCTCCGTCGCAGTCCCAGTCGCCGAAGGTGGGGATGGTATAGACCTGATTTCCACTCACGAGCATCCCCTCTGCACCATTGACGAAGTAGGGATAATCGTAATTGGGGGCTTGCGCCCAGGCCGCTGCGGCCCATAAACCGCAAGCGAGAAGCGCGAGAAACCGTCTCATGTTACTCCTCCTCTTGTTCAGAGTTTGTGTTTTGACTCTATTCTATGAGTGGGAAAAGTTGAAAAGGCGTGAGGATATGGCAGTGCCATGCCGCAAACCTCCAGATCCACGATCTGTGGACCTAAGCGGCTATCGTCAGGCAGAGGCGAGATTGAAGGTCAGGGGAATCCTTGTGGGTAGGGAATCAAGAATCACCCGGAAATTTGGATTTGCGCCTGATTGCATTATAACGTGATCCCTTACGTTAGTATGGCGCTCGGCTTACGATGGAGTTATACCACTGTGAATCATTTGCGGGAACGTGTGAGGATCGAACTCACCGCGGACTTTATTAGAGCCCGCCAGCGGGTTTGAAGCCCGTGGGCAACGCCAGTCACCATCCGCTCCCAGGTCCGAAAGTGCTAAGGTGCTACTTTAATCATCCCCGCTTCTGTTGCGATCACCTCGCCAATCAGGCGGGCGTCAGAGACGTCCTCATCGTGCAACGCTTTCAATAGCGCTTCGGCGTCCTCTGGATGAGTAGAGAGGATAAGTCCACCCGAGGTCTGGGCATCGAATATCAGGATCGCCTGTTCGTCGGTCAGAGATTTATCCACTTGCACGTGAGATTTCAGGAAATTGTAATTGCTCTTGCTGCCTCCAGGGATCGTCTGCGGGCTAACCAACGGTAGCGCTTCTGGCAGAATAGGGATGGCCGAATAGCTGAGTTGTGCGCCTGTGCCGGAGGCTTTCATCATTTCGTACAGATGCCCCATCAAACCAAAGCCGGTGACGTCGGTGCAGGAATTTACCCGGAAACGCTTCATGATCTCGGCCGGTTTTTTATTCAGCCGGGCCATGATCGCGCCGATTTTGGCGGCGATTTCTTCACCCGCCAAACCTAACTTGAGCGCCGTGGAGAGGATGCCCATGCCCAGCGGTTTGGTCAGGATCAAGCGGTCGCCCACCTGTGCGTTAGCATTGGTGTATATCTTTTTGGGGTGAATGATCCCGGTGACCGACAGACCATATTTTAACTCCTTGTCAACGCTGGTATGGCCGCCGGCTACTACCGCACCGGCTTCGGTGACTTTATCCTGCCCACCGCGTAAAATATCGGTCATCACGCTTAGGGGGAGAACACCCTTGGGCCAGCCCACGATGTTCAACACGGTCAGCGGTGTACCACCCATGGCATAAACGTCCGAAAGGGAGTTCGCCGCTGCCACCTGCCCAAAGGTATAAGGGTCATCCACCACGGGTGTAAAGAAATCCACCGTCTGGATCAAAGCCAGATCTTCAGTAATCTGGAAAACCCCGGCATCATCAGCCGTGTTGATACCCACCAGCAGACGCGGGTCGGAAGAGGGTTGTAAATCTTTTAAAACCTCGCCCAGCTCCGCCAGGCCTAACTTGGATGCTCAGCCGGCGCAGGCGACCGTCGTGGTCAGTCGGACGATTTCTTCTTTGGTTAGGCTCATCTTTATAATATACTAAATCTCCAGCACGAAAGCAAGAGGTTCGGTGTATTCAAATTTATCTATGTGATTCAGGTCGGTGGATGAGTTTCAAGAGGACTTTACCCCCCTTGGGGTAATATTAAATATAGGTTTTTCCACAGGCAAAGTCAAGAACTTTTTCACGGAATTGAATTTTTTGTGCCATGGAGACGGAAACACCGCTTTATTCCATCAACAACCCATGCAGCATTCTCTTGATTATTCACCGCTGATGGGGTATATTATGATCGGGCTAATGGAACCTCTCCGGGGTCGTTATCGTCTGAAGAAAGACCAATTAACCGATTCATGCATTTTCGTCTATGACTCTCCCACTGCGACTGTTTGACCGCTACGTCTTGTCCGGCTTCGTCCGTTTTCTGCTATTCGCACTGGCTTCAGCGGCGGCAATTTTCGTGGTGGTGGATCTGATCGAGCACCTGGATTCCTTTATTGATAAGAAAGTTCCCTTTGTGATCGTTCTACAATATTACGCCTATTTTTTACCCTATATCATCTATCTTGTTCTACCGGTCGCGGCCTTGCTTTCGGCACTATTCACCGTCGGCAATATGTCGCGCACTCATGAATTGACTGCGGCCAAAGCCTCCGGCGTCGGCCTGTACCGCATTTTGTTACATTTGCTCTGCGTGGGACTGATCCTAACGGCAGCCAATTTCTTCTTCGGAGAAACGATAGTGCCTGCTTCCAACCGCGAGAGTCAGGGGCTTTACCGGCAATATGTGCGAGGGGGATCATCACAGCAAGCAGGACCCGGGCGCATTTATCTTCGCAACCGTCCCGGCGAGCTGGTGCGCATTGACCGCTACGATTCCAAGACACATACTGCCTATAAACTGGATTGGGAAAGTTTCGACGGCCAGACGATGACGAGGCGGCTCAGCACTCGCGAAGCCGTTTGGAAAGACAGCGCCTGGGTTGTGGAAAGTGGCTATTTGTGGACGTTTCGAGGCGATAGCGCGAGTATGAAACCGGTCCGCAATCAGGTGTTCGGCAGCCTGGGCTTTAGCCCATCAGACCTGGTGGTCAAGGAAGTGAAAATCAGCCCGGAAGAGATGGGATTGTGGCAATTGCGACAATATATTGCCACCTTACAAACACTGGGCGGGAACACCCAGCGCTGGAATGTAGACATCGCTTTCAAGATCGCTATGCCGTTTACCTGCGCGATTGTCATTTTGCTGGGAGTGCCCATCGCGGCGCAATATCGCCGGTCGGGTATGGCGCTTTCTATCGGGATGGGGTTGCTGATCAGTTTTCTCTATTTCGCCATTCAGCAAATTGGCAGGGTGATGGCTTACAACGGAGAGGTTTCTCCCGCATTGGCCGCGTGGGCGGGGAACGTTGCATTTATCCTGGTGGGAATATTTTTGTATGCGCGGGTGAGAAAGTAAAGCTTGACTTTTAGTGGAAATATTTGTATTTTAATTAGATTCCTCCTACCCCTTGCTGTGGGGGTATAAGAAGGTATAACAAATCAATCGGGGCGTAGCGCAGCCTGGTAGCGCATCTGCTTTGGGAGCAGAGGGTCGCTGGTTCAAATCCAGTCGCCCCGACGTGCTTAAATGCCTGAAAAAACCGCCATTTACTGGCGGTTTTTCGGTTTTGGGGAATGTTGTGAAACGGGGGTGAATCTGTGCTGAATGGACTTGACGAGGGGTGAGTAATGGGGTGAGCAGAGAGTAAATTACTGCAACGGGATTAAATTACTCTATTGAGGAAATACCTCAGATGGATACAAATAAAAACGAAAATTGGTGCGTATCTGTATTAGAGTCTTTGCAACCAGCCCCAGAAGCGCTGCTTAGAAAATGCAGCCGAGGCTTTAAGTGTAACGACCCGTCCTATTTTTTTAAAAGGGAGTATATCATGAACAAATTGAAAATGAGTCTCGCAGTAATGATGGGCATGGCTTTGCTGTTTGGCGTGTTTGCCACTCAGGCGCTGGCACAAAACACTGCTGGACAGGCGAAGGATCAGCAGCTACAGATGGGGCAACCGCAGCAACAACAGCACATGAAAGACATGAACGACATGATGGAACGGATGAATCTGCTTATTAATCGGCTTCACACTATGCATCAAATGGTCGAGCAGCAATTACAGACTGATAAACAACCTGAGAACGCTGCTTACCTTCGCCACATTCAGGCACTGGAACAATCCATGGGCAACGTGGGCGAGAACATGAAAGCCACCATTCAGAACTACAATACGCTGAATGAGAATAAGATGATGCTGAAAGATGCGCAATTCACTCGCGATATGAGAGATTTGAAAGATCAAATGCAGTCTTTGGGCATGGAATTAAGTAAAGCAGTGGGTACTTTGGAAGGTATGAACAAGCGAATTATTGCTCAAAAGACTAAGTAACGCCATTTTACCATGATGAAAACAATTCGCAGGCTATTACCGCGACGAATTTGCACCGCGGCTGGGATCACAGGAGTGATCCTGGCCGCCATAGTAACTGAACCGGGATTCTCGGCAATATATTATAACGGATCCGGCCAATTCGCAATAGGAAAATACATATTTGACAGCAACACCAGCAGCTATACTCTCTACAACGGTCTGGGTTTCAGTTCGGGCATTTTCAATTTCTCTTTTAGCTTGCCGATGATCTATCAGAGCACGCCTTGGATCAGCCTGTCCGGGACAAATTTGATCCCCTCCGGTGGGACTCAGCACGGAGAAGTCCGGCAACGAACGGAAATGCACGGCAGCACCGTTTTGATAGACACGTCGCAATACCATCATACGGGAATTGGCGATCCAGTCTTCCATGGGGAAGCCCGCATCATTGAAGAAAGCACAACCGTTCCCGCAACCAGCTTGACGGCCGATGCCAAGCCACCCCTGGCCAATCCCAGCAACGGTTTCGGTACTGGCGAATGGAACTGGAGTTTGGGGGTTTCCTTAGCCAAGAAGCTGGGGCCGGTATTCGGTTTTGTCACTCTCGGCTATTGGATGTTGGGCGACATGCCTGACTTGGAACTTAAGGACCCGTTCGTATACAGCCTATCCTTGGGCAAGCCACTGGCGCAAGGCAAATATAGCGTTTTGGCCTCCTACTCGGGACAAACCCAAGTTCTGGAAACCGCCGAACCGCCCTCCATGATCAGCCTGATGGTCGGCCGCTTCTTTAACACCAGTTCCAGCCTCAGCCTGTCCACTTCATTCGGTTTAAGCAATTCCGCTCCGGACATCGCGATAGGCCTGGGTTGGCATATCGGATTGTCCTCCTCCCAAAAATCTACTTTAGATCCATAAACAAAACTGCAAACACCACTTTTCCCCAAGACAAAAAACGATTATATTAGGAGGTTTGCGCCTGTAGCTCAACCGGACAGAGCATCGGCCTTCTAAGCCGAGGGTTCCGAGTTCAAGTCTCGGCAGGCGTACGAAGAGATATGCGGGTATTTCAAGACTTTAGCCCCATTCCCAACATTATTCAATTTGGGGAGATGGGGCTATTTTCGTTGGCGGTTATTGCACGGCTCTTGCACGGTGTTAACCTGTGCAGCTAAGAGTTTCAGCCACTTCCCGAAGATCTTCCGGCAATACGTGAGTGTAAATCTCAGTTACTTTCACGCTGGAATGGCCCAAGAATTTCTGAATTTTGGTGAGATGGACTCCGGCCCTCACCAAATCCGAGGCTGCTGTGTGGCGGAGGCAGTGCAGGTGCAGGTCTCGTTTGATTCCAGCCTTGGCCAGATACTGTTTAAACAACTTGGTCGCCCAGGCTGATTTCCAGTTGAACGGTTTCGGCTGGGAACGATCCAATGTCATGATGATCTGCATGAGTTCCAGAGTGATAGGCACACTCCGGTCGCGGCGAGTCTTTGTCTTGCGGAATGTGACACGCTTGTATTCCAGATCAATGTCCATCCAGGTTAGGTTAATTGCCTCGCCTCTCCGGCAGCCTGTCAGAAGTAGGAACTGGAAGAAACGCCGATGATCTTCCCGGCCAATGGCAGCGAGAAAGGCAGCCTTTTCCGTGGGCATTAAGAAGGTCGGCATTCGCCTCTCATCCACTACTGGAACCAAACCCTTTTGGCTGAAAGGATTGATGCGAAGATACTTCGCGTCGGGTTTTTGTACCGCCAAATTGAACGCCGCACGAATGGAGCGAAGTTCGATGCTTGTTGTGGATGGATTCACGGTGTCTAGTTTGTAATTCCGATAGCGGAGAGCTACCTGGTCGGAAATAGACGAAAGGCTGCAATCACCGGTGAATTCAAGCAGACGCCGTAGTGCATAAATATCTGTTGAAATTGTTCTGGGCGCTTTCCCGACTTTCTTCCTTTCTTCCTGGTAAACCACAGTAAACTCTGACAGCAGAATAGGAACGATTCTTTCAGCTGATTTCAACCCTTTCTTTTCACGAACCAGATCCTCCTTAATTCTGTCCAGGATCTCGCTCGCGAGTTCCTTATCCGCCGTCCTAGTGGACTCCATACGGAATTTCCCTTGGCATCGGTATGCGACGTACCAGATAAACGTTCCATCCCGCCGAAACCGTTTTGTAAGTTTTGCTACGTTTTCCTCCTTAGAGACGATTAAGGCCGGTAGGCGCGCGCTGTTTCGATCACAAGCGCCTGGGGCCTTACGGACACCCAGCTACCGGCCACAATATCCATGTGCCTGCTGTATGTACAGCAGGAGATCGAAAACAGTCGCGCCTCCAAAGTATAATCGAAGTCACTGAAAAAATCAAGCATTATTTCACCAATTTATCATTCCCACTTCATTGCGGTCGATCCATCTATCCAACTTAGACTTCCTGAATTTTATCGCCCCATTTACTTTTGAAAAAGGGATCTTGCGAAGACGCACCCAATCCCGAAGTGTAGATTTGCTCTGACCCAGGTACTCCGCCGCCTGGAGGATAGATAGTATCTCCTGTGCCGGAGTCGTCTTCGCGTCGTTCAACCGGCGAAGTTCTGTCAGAATTTGTTCCAGAATGTGGGAGTCGTTTTCCATTAAATGACTAACTTGTTAGTTTCCTGTCGCTATCAACTTGGAGTTCATGCTATATGGATGACATCAACCAGGGGTTATTTTTCGATTCTACAACTTGCACCATACTATTTTCCGCTTTTCTCTCGCCATTCCTGCAAGGCTCTGCGGCCCCGTTCTCGACTTTCAGGAGTATCCGGCAGCGAACCGCCTTTGGGTTTTCGATAAGGTCCTATAGCTTCCAGTGCATCTTTGATAGACTCTTCCGGGATCACGAATATGATTTCCCCATCTCCACCCTGGCTGATAGGCCAATGGTAACGCCGGATAATTTTGTTGATGTATTTATTCGATCCCTCGGGTATTATTGTTAGGTGATTGTAAACGAATTGGCCCAAGACTCGTATAAGAGTTATGGACCTAAGTAC
>JAGVQJ010000084.1 GCA_020051775.1 Calditrichota bacterium
GAGGTGGTAAATAGAATTGCTAAAAATGGGATCGCCGGGTTTTGGCGTATCGGGGAATTTACCTTCCGTGCCGTCCCACAATCGCCGTTTGACCGTTTGAGGTAATTTACCTTGAAGCGTATATTTTTCCACTACTGCCCAGGCATCGGCAAAGGTTGTAGGGTCGGGAACCGTCGGGCCCGAGGAGATCGCCTCTGGAGGATCGCCGATAACATCCGAAATAGCCAGAGTAATTAAACGTGCCGGCCAGACCGCTCGCGCCAAACTGCCACCTTTTACTTGTGACAAATGCTTGCGCACCGTGTTCATCTCGGCGATGTTAGCCCCGCAAGTCAGCAGAGCGGAAGTCGTCGCTTGAAGGTCTTCCAGCGTAATCGGCGGGGCGGGCAATTCCAACAATGCCGAACCTCCGCCGGTGATGAGCATTATAACCAGGTCGTTTTCGTCCAGATCCTTAACCAGATCCAGAATTGCCACGGTGCCTTTCAACGTATTTGGATCGGGGAGAGGATGCCCGGCTTCATATACCGTTATCTTCTTCAGCGGCAATCCGTGCCCATACTTGACAGTGATGGCTCCGGCGGTGAGATGGTCGTCCAGAATCGTTTCCGCTGCTTGAGCCATGGGCGCCGTCCCCTTACCGGTGCCAATGACGATGACTTTCCCAGCCTTATTCCCCGCAGGGGTCCGCCTGCTGGCGGAAAGGCGGGTGGGGGGGATCTGTAGGATGATTAACCTTCCCTCTTCCACCCGCACATTTCGGCGGAACAGTTCGCTGGGATCCACTGCCTTTAACGCGCGGAGCAGAATGGTCTGAGCATCGTCTCGCAAATTCATTCGATAATCTCGATTTGTGTTTACAATTAATGATTCACTCGGCCTGATTATTGCTCGCTTTATATAGGGCCGAATTCGTCCACGGCCGATTGATCTTGTGGTAAGATTTAAAGCTGAGGCAGCGTTCAGTTATGAACTCGAAAATACTCCCGAAGGTTTCAAAATTACCCCTTCCGACAGATTCCAATCGCGTGCGAGAAATCCTGCGGCTGCTGGATCAGGATCGGGACTTGCCGACCCTATCGCCTGTCGTGGAAAGGGTTCTTCAGCGAGTCAATGATGAGAAAGTGTCCATCCGCGAGCTGGCGGAAATTATTAAAAACGATGTGTCGCTCTCTTTTAAAATCCTCAAAGTCGTCAATTCGGCCTTCTATGGTTTCCCGCGAAAAATCAGCACCTTGACCCAGGCTATGGTCATTCTGGGGCTTTCAGCGGTCAAAAATCTGGCGCTTTCGATGTCCATCCTGGAGATATTCGTCCAGGAAAGCATGAAAGTTAAGGACGCTTCCGGCTTTCGCGTCTTTTGGGAAAGATCACTGTTTTCCGCAGTGGCAGCCCGGCGTCTGGCCATTCTGATGAAGCATGCGCGCGAAGAAGAGGTCTTTATCGCCGCGCTACTGCAAGATATCGGCATCCTACTGCTAATCAAGCACATGCCGGTGGAATATTCCCAGGTGATGGAAAAAGCACAGCGCAGCGCCAGCGATTTGACGGCGCTTGAGGAAGATTCCTTCGGTATCAATCATGCCGTTTTGGGTGAATTTTTGGCCAATAAGTGGCGGCTACCTCGCACGTTAACGATTCCCATTCTGCGTCACCATAATCCCGACGTCACGCTGGAGAAACTTGATACTGAAGACCGCGAGATTTACCACCTGGCCGTTTTCGTGCACTTGTCCAGTCAGATCTCCTCCATATTTTACGACGAGTATCGTCACGAACGCGTACTGCGATTGAAGGAATCCGCAGCCCGTTATCTTAAACTCTCGGCCCCACAGATTGACGAGTTGCTGAATGGTTTGGCGGACGAAGTCAAGGAAGTGGCCACGTTTTTCGGACTGCCGTTGGAAGGCACGCAGAACTATTCCGAACTGCTGATGGCCGCCAACATCGCTCTGGGCAAGATCAACCTGACTTATGAACAGATGAACCGCGAGCTCATCGCCGCCAAGCGCCGCGCCGAAGAATTGGCTGAACAGTTGGCCGAAGCCAACCGAAAACTCCAGGAAATGGCCAACGTAGACGGGCTGACCCAGGTTTTCAACCGCCGCGTATTCCAGAATCTGATCACCCGCGAATTCTACCGGTCGCACCGCTATGGCCACCCCCTCTCCTGTATCATGATAGACCTCGACCTTTTCAAACAGGTTAACGACAATGAGGGACATCTGGTCGGCGACCAGGTTTTAAAAGAAGTGGCCTCACTGCTCCTCGCCAACCTTCGCAAAACCGACTTCCTGGCTCGCTATGGCGGAGAAGAATTCGTGGTTATCCTACCCGAGGCCGGCACGAAAGCGGCCACCACATTGGCGGAAAAGCTGCGGCGTGTCGTGGAAAACAGCTCGCTCGACATTGAAGGTCGCCACATCCAAGTAACCATCTCTTTGGGAGTATCCACCTACAGTCAAGAATTCCCGATCTCCTGCGAAGATGAATTAGTGCAAAAAGCGGACGCCAATCTATATCTGGCCAAGCGCAACGGCCGCAACCGAGTCTGGACCGATGACAACACCAAAGCGCTTAAATCCGCCTCGGTGGAAACTCCTTCGGTCATGGAGAAAGCCGAAATTAGTTCTTGATTTACTCTACTGTCCATCCTATATTGAAATGATGCCGCCACGAACCGCGAAAGGGAACGGCTGTGGATATTTAAGAGTATAGGGAATGGAAAAGAGATGAAGAAGATACGGTTTCAAAACTTCAACGACCTGAAACAAGTCATCCCCATTTTGGAACGTCATGGTGTCGAATTTACCTGGGACTTCATGAATCGCAGCCAGGAACTCTATTTGGGACACGTCAATATTGATCACGTAAAAATAGCTTTAGCCGAATGCCACGTTCCCTATAAGATTATGGAGTATTACGGTTAAAAACATCCGTGCCGGTTCTCCTTTAGAAGAACTGGATATCCTGGGCGTAGCCGTGCTACGCCCTTTGGTTTTAAACGAAAGACTGTGTCCGCAGCAGAACTTCTAAAGGAAGCCCTCTGGAAGTACCAGCCTCTATCCAAGGTGCTTGCGGCTGTAAAGCAGAACCAATCTTTAGTGTTGAAAGGCGCACCCGGCGCATTGCGAGCCTTCACGGTCGCTCGCCTGGTAGATGCCGGACATCGGGTTCTGTGGATTTCTAATCACAGCAGCAATCGGGAAGAGGCTCTCTCAGATCTTTCCCAGATCCTCGACGACGACCGAGTGGGATTGTTAGTATCTTCACAATCGCGTGATGATTTTAGCCCCTTTGAAGCTCGCATCTTTCGCGCCCGTGCGCTGAAAAGTTGGATTTCGGGTAAACCCTTCGCGTTGATCGCCGATCCTGATTCGTCCTGGAATCCAGTTCTACCGCAGCCCGAAGCTTTAAATCGCCTTCGGTTGACCTTAGATACGGGGATGATTTTAAGCCGTGACGTCCTGGTGCGCCGCTTGGCCGAAGTCGGCTATCAGCGAGTTGACCTGGTGGAGAATCGCGGTGAATTCGCCGTGCGCGGCGGCATTCTGGACATATTTCCCTATACCCATGATTCGCCCCTTCGGCTGGAATTCTGGGGTGAACATCTGGAATCCTTGCGCACCTTCGATCCCAGCACGCAACGCACCATTGAGAAGTTGCAGAATGAAGCTCTCTTTCTCACGAATGTAGAGGGTGAAAGTGGCGCTGATCTCCTGACTTATTTCCAACCTGGCGATGTCTTACTACTGGAAGATCCAGAAGAGATTGCTCTGATCGCTCGCAAAGCTGAGGCCTCGGGCACCTGGGATCGGTTGCTGCAGAGCGGACCAGCTTTGTATTGGGGAAATGTTGGTCGTCCGGAGATTCCCCGGTTGGATCTTGGCGGCATTCCGCAGGAAGATTTTGGCGGGATGATGGATCGCCTGGCGCAATCCTTATCCGATTTAACCGGCCGGGGTGCGCCGGCGTTCATGGCCAGCGACAATCAGGGGCAGCTCGAACGGTTGCGCGACTTGCTTGCCAATCGTGGTCTGGATATGATGCCGACCCTTTTCGTCGGCCATCTTTCCGGGGGTTTCCATCTGCCAGGGAATGCCCCCAGTCTGTTCACCGATCATCAGATATTTCGCCGTCCGCGCCGCCGCCGCACTTATTTCCGCTTGCGCAATTTCAGCCCCATCGAACACGCCGAGATGCTGAAGAAGGGGGACTTCGTAGTACATGAGGAGTTCGGTATCGGCCGTTTTCTGGGTCTGGCAACAATACAGGTGGGTGGTCATGCTCGCGAGTGTTTACAGATCGAGTATCGCGATAATGTGACTCTATACGTTCGCTTGGAAGCATTGCGCAAAGTGCAGAAGTTTTCAGGGCGGGAAGGTTTCGAACCTCCCTTGACCCGCATTGGACGCGGCGAGTGGGAAAAGTTGCGGAAGAAAGCTCGTGAAGCCGTAAAAGAACTCGCCGGAGATCTACTCGGGTTATACGCTCTACGCGCTTCGACTCCCGGTCATGCTTTTCCGGAAGATTCACCTATACAGGGTGAACTGGAAGCCAATTTCCAATTCGAGGAAACGCCTGACCAGGTTAAGGCCATTGATGAAGTCAAGCGGGATATGGAAGAATCCCGCCCCATGGATCGGCTGGTATGCGGCGACGTTGGGTACGGCAAAACCGAAGTGGCGTTGCGAGCCGCCTTCAAGGCGGTGGTGGGGGGCAGACAGGTAGCTCTGCTGGTTCCAACCACCTTATTGGCTAATCAACATTTCTCCACCTTTACTGCGCGCCTGGGAGATCTGGGCGTCGAAGTAGAGATGCTCTCCCGCTTCCGCACGCTTTCGCAACAACAGCAGGTCCTTCGTCTTTTAAAGGAAGGTCGAATTGACGTGGTTATCGGCACGCATCGTTTATTGTCCAAAGACGTCAAGTTCGCCAATTTGGGTCTGTTGATCGTGGATGAGGAGCATCGGTTCGGGGTCAAGCATAAGGAGTTGTTGAAAAAGATGCGCGCTAATGTGGACGTGCTGGTCCTGACCGCCACACCAATACCCCGCACGTTGCACATGGCCCTGATCGGCGCTCGCGATATGTCGGTGATAAAGACCCCCCCCCAGAATCGCTTGCCCATTGAAACTGAAATCGCCACTTTCTCCCAGGAATTGATCACCGGAGCTATTCTGCGCGAGATTGATCGCGGCGGACAAGTCTATTTCGTTCACAATCGCATCGCCTCCATGGCCGCCATCAAGCACATGCTGGAACGCTGGATGCCTCAGGTGCGCTTCGTTGCTGGTCACGGCCAGATGCCCGAGAAGCAACTGGAAAAGACCATGGGCGACTTCCTGGCGGGTAAATACGACGTCCTCATTTCGACGATGATTATCGAATCCGGCCTGGACTTACCCAATGTAAATACGATGATTGTCAATCGGGCCGACCGTTTCGGTTTAGCGCAGCTTTATCAATTGCGCGGGCGCATTGGACGATCCAACAGACAGGCGTATGCTTATCTGCTGACGCCTCCCAGCCTGTCCGTTGCCGACCAGGCTCGCAAGCGGCTGGACGCCATCCGGGATTGCAGCTATTTGGGCGCCGGGTTTCAATTAGCGTTGCACGATTTGGAAATTCGCGGCGCGGGAGAGATCTTCGGAGCGCGACAGTCGGGATTCATTCATGCTGTTGGTTTCGACCTGTACCAGAAGATGCTGGAAGAAGCAGTGCAGGAGATGGGCGGCGACGGCCACGAGAACTCCTCGGCGTATTCCAATGCCAATGAGGATTTTGAACCGAAAATCGAATTTCCCTTTGATGCTTTTTTACCTACCGACTACGTTGAACAACCCGAGCATCGCGTGGAACTTTACCGGCGGCTCTCAAGTGCACAGGATAAACCGGCTCTGGATAAAATTACGGAGGAAATCTGCGACCGTTACGGGAATCCGCCGGAAACGGCTCGGCATCTTTTCGATTTGCTGGAATTGAAAATTGGTTGTTTCCGAACCGGACTGGCGCGCCTGGAACTCAAAGATAACTACCTTCTGGCGGAGATTCATGCTGGCGCTAACCATTCCTGGAGAGAGCGCCTGCAAAAGATCATAATTAATCTGGAAGGCTTCCCCATTGAATTCACCGGCAGCGATCCGCCCGGCATCCTAATGCGCTGGCCCAGCGCCGGTCTCTGGCAGGATAAAATCGCCCGCACCAAATCATTCCTGCAGAAGCTCGACTAACGCAATAAAAAAATCCATAAGAATTACCTTCTATTCCGGGATCAAACCCGGCACAATAGGGGTTATTACTATTTGTAAACTAATAGAAACGTTACTAAACCATGGTGTGAGGAGGATCTGCGCATGTTGTCCACCTTGTTCTCGTCCAATTTGTCGCGGCGCGAGCCTGATCGAAGAATCGCCTGGCTGCTGATTCTGGCAGTTGGTTTGCTCGGATTGGCTGTGATTTTAGGGGGTTGCTCAAAAGGCGACGTTGTGGCCAAGGTTGGCAGTAAATCCATCACTGCAACCCAATTCAAAGATGAGATGGTTAAGCGCTACCGCACGTTGGATTTTGCCAGCCAGCGCAGTTTGGAAGAGCGCAAGGAAGTTCTGAAGAGCATGATTGATCAACAACGTAAGCTTCAGGATGCCTATCGTCTCGGCCTGGACGACGATTCCTTGACCCAAAAAATGGCCAATGACACTCGCGAGCAAGCCGCTATCCAGGAACTTTACAAGGTCGAAATCCTGGATAAGGTCATTCCCCAGGCCGAAATCAAAGTTTTTTATGATAAAATGGGCGAGGAGATCAAGGCCAGCCATATTCTACTCAAGTTGCCCATGGATGCTCCTGATTCCGTGGCCACACCGGTAAAAGTTCGCGCCGACAGTATTTATAATGTGCTGCTGAAGGGCGACGTTGATTTCGCTGACCTGGCCAAGAAGGTATCGGAAGACATGACGACCGCCCAGAACGGCGGCGACCTGGGTTTCTTCGGTTGGGGCCGCATGGTGGATGAATTCCAGGAAACTGCGTTCAAGATGAAATCGGGCGAGCTAGGCAAGCCGGTGAAGACCTCCTATGGCTATCACATCATCAAGGTCATGGAACGGAGACCAAATCCCAATCGCAAAAGCTTCGCCGAAGAACAAGAGAATATCAGCCAGCAACTGCGCCGCAAATACCAGACGCAATTGAATCAGGCGGCCCAAGCCTACCTCGATACGTTGAAATCACAACACCAATTGAAATACAATTATGCCAATATCCAGAAAATTTTGGATAAGGTGAACGATCCCGCCGCTCCGCAGAACAATTCCATGTTCGCAGGATTCACCGCCGAGGAGAAAAAGTGGGAAGTAGTGACCATGACCGGACAGACTCTGACCGTTGCCGATCTGGAGAGGGAAGCGGCTAAAATGGGCGGCATGCAGCAATCCTGGCGCGATCAGAAAGCAGTAATCTCGGCAGTTGAGCGATTGGTCATCCCCAAGTTCCTGGGCGAACGCGCCAAGGAAATAAAACTCTACTCGGCGAAGAGCGTAGCAGACGCCTATACAAATACGCTGGAATCTCGCATGATCCAAATGGTGGAGAGCAACCAGGTTGAAAACCGTATCAATGCCTCTGACTCCGTCCTGATGGGTTACTACCAGAATCACTTGAACGAGTTCATGACCGACTCGACCGTGATGGTGCAGGAAATATATATCATGACAGACGCTGCCAAAGGCCGTGACGAGGCCTTCACCAGACAGATTGCCGGCCGCGCACAGAAAGGCGAAAACTTCCTCGCCTTGGTCAAGAAGTATACAGATCGCAAATCTTCCATTGAAAACGACGGAAAGATCGGCCCATTGACCAGCCGTCAGTACGGTGAAATGGGCAAGGCCGCATTCAAGTTGGAAGTTGGCCAGATCAGCGATCCCATCCCCATGGGCGCTCGCGCGTATTCCATCATCAAGGTGCTGGAAAAAACGCATCCGCGACAGAAAACCTATGAGGAAGCAAAACCTTTGGTGGAACGCCAAATCCGCGTTCAGCAGGGTGACAGTTTGCGTACTGCCTGGCTTGCCGATATGGAAAAACGATATAGCATAATGATCAATGATCAGGTTTTGGTCAGCGCCTTCCCCATGAAGCCCGAAGCTACCGATATGGGCAAGACGCCGCCTCCTCAGGGAAATCCCATGCGGTCTATGCCACAAACTCCACCCGGGACGCCTAATCCTCATCAAGCTGCCCCACCGCAGGGAGGCAAGTAATTCTCAACCAGAACCAACTTAGACCCTCGGGAATGTTCGGAGTCTCAGCCGTCACTTTGGGGCTGCTGTGGGTCTTGCTAATTCTGGCAGGCTGCGGGGAAAAACCGCGACAAGATCCTATCGCAGCCCGAGTAGGCGACCAGTCCATTACCCGGTCGCAGTTGCAATATCTCTACGGTTTGCCTGTCCCAGTTGACAGTTTGGACACGCCGGCGCTGGAAGAAGCGGCCCGCGACTGGGTTCAAAAAAAAATCCTGATCCAGGAGGCGCAACGCCGCGGCCTGGATCAGGACAGTTTATACCTGGCCCGCATGGACAATCTGCGCCAGGAATTGCTCGTGGGATTACTATACGAACGGACTGCTTCTCTACAGGATCTTGATACTACCGCCGTTCTTGAGGAATACAATAGTCATCACAGCGAGTACCTCGTTTCCAGTGACCAGATTGATCTGGTTTATGTTCTAGTACCTTCCCGCGAAACGGCCAACGAAGTCCGCCAGTCGCTTCAAGACGGCGTCAATCTGGCGCAAATCCTGGCGGCAGACGAAACTCTAACCGGCCAAGCAGTTGGTTGGGTGGGTCAAGGGGATCTCGATCCCGCAATTGCTCGCGCGGCGTTTGCACTGGTACCGGGAGGAGTTTCATATCCGCAGAAGCGTGATGATGGGCGCTACGTGGTATTGCAGGCCCGCCAACGCCGCTTGGAAGGGACTGTCAAAGCCATAGGAGAAGTTTTCCTAGAAGTTCATAACCGACTCCGCCTCAATAAGCAAGCACAAGCTGAGAAATTCCTGCGTGACAGTCTTTGGACTGCTTATAAACCGCAAATATTTGTAGCCTCCGGCGCTAAACCCCAGGATCAAGAGTAAGTATGAGAATATCTGCACTCAATTCCCGTTTCAAGTTGATGCGGTCATCCCGATATGGGGCCACCCTGATCGGGTTGATACTAGGTCTCTTATGGGGGTTTTCCGCTCCGGCACAAGATACCACCAATGTCATTGATCGCATTGTAGCCATTGTTGGCAACCAGGTTATTCTGGAAAGTGAAATCTTCCAGAATGCCCAAACCATCGCTCTCCAGCAAGGTCTGGAACCCTCCCGCGATCCGGCGAAATTCCAATCGCTTCAACAGGACGTTTTGAAAGAGATGATCAATCAAAAAATCCTGCTGGTCAAAGCCAAAGAAGACACCATCAAAGTGGAACCGCGTGAAGTGGATAGGGAGCTGGATAACCGCATCCAAGTGATCGTGCAGAACTTGGGTTCCGAAGCCCAAGTTGAAAAAGCGTATGGGATGCCCATCAGTCGCATTCGCCGAGAATATCGTCAAATGGTCGAAGATGGCTTGATTGTAGAGCGGGTCAAACAGTCGCGTTTGCGCGACGTTGTCGTCACCCGCAATGAGGTCGTCGAATATTTCAAGAGCCATCAGGACGAATTCCCGCCCATGAAGGATGCTTTGGAGATAGCGCATATTCTGAAGCAAGTGGGCATGGAAGCGGCAGATCGGCGCGCACGAGATCGGGCGGATTCGATTTTTCAAGCTGTGAAGGCCGGCGCCTCATTCGACAGCCTGGCAATCGCATTATCCGACGACCCCACCACCGCACGAAATCGCGGTAATATCGGCTGGACGGAGAGAGGCGACCTCATGAGCACCTACGAGGACGCCGCTTTTGCGCTAAAGGTTGGTGAAATATCTCGACCGGTGCGCACCCGGAGCGGCTACAGCATCATTCGCTTGAACGACCGGCAGGAAGAGAAAATTCAAACCTCGCATATTTTAATCATTTCTCACCTTCAAGCAGAGGACGAAGGCCCGCTGTTTGATAGCCTGAAGGTGATCCGGGAATCGATTATAAATGATTTGTCATTCGAAGACGCTGCTAGAAATTTCTCACAGGATCTGGAAAGCGCCGGTCGAGGCGGGTATTTGGGGTGGTTTGCCTTAGATGAAATGCCGGAAGATTTTCGCGCTGCTGTGGATACTTTGTCGGAAGGCCAAATCAGCGAACCGTTCAAAACTCAGTATGGTTACCATATCGCCAAACTTATTTCCCGCCGTGAAGCCCACACTTTGACTCTCGAACAGGATTGGGAGATGATCTCCCAACGCGTCCTATCCGCCAAGAAAGAGCGAGAATATGTTCGCTGGCTGGACGACTTGAAATCGAGATACTACATCGAGATCAAATCTTAACCCCACACTGATCAGTAATATCAAGCACTCTTGACGGGGAATGATAAAATTATTCCCGGTTGTACTGGATTTTTGGCTCTTTTTGTGTTATATTTCACGTGAAGATCTCAACTTGATACGGAGGACGGATGAAAATCTTCACGTTAACCCTATTAGGGGTGGTTATTGGCAGCTTAGCTATGGCGCAGCCGCAATTCAGCGGAGTTTATGGGAATTATCCTCATTGCCAGAGTTGTCACTCGCAAAGTACCCCGCCAACGAATCAATACCTGCCCTGGTCTTCCAGCCCCCACAGTGCAGCTTATGATCATCTGACTCCCGCCCAACAACAGGATCCCTTGTGTCTACCATGCCATACCACCGGCTGGGATCTCGCCTCGGCTAACGGAGGCTTTGATGACTATTTCTATAATGGTGACAGCTTGGGCGTGGAGCAGATGAGAAACGTGCAATGCGAATCCTGTCACGGGCCAACCAATCAAACGCCGCATCCGTCCACCACGGTAGTGGATTATCACTCCGAACTCTGCGGGGATTGCCATACCGGAGCCGGCCGGCCAGCCTATGATGAATGGCTCATAGGACCTCATGGCCGAACGGCTCCACAAGCCGCCCAGAATCCCGCCTGCGCCAAATGCCATGAGGCTCGTTCGGCATTCGTCTATCACAGTACCGGGATACCCTTGCCGGTTCTGCCGCAAAATCCTGTCTGGCAGGTCACTTGCGCGGCCTGCCATGCCACGCATTCACCCCATCTGTTTGCCTTCCAGCTCTTTTTGGAAGCGGACTCAACCTGCAAAGCCTGCCACAATATGGATCAGGCGGTGGTGGGGCAGACGCCTCATGCCACACAACAGAACATGCTTCGTGGTGTGGGGTCAGGCGCCTATGAATGGCCGGGTTACACGTACTCCAATTCCTGCCATTGGTGCGAAGTGCCTGGAACTTGTGTTCTGTGCCACATGGACACCACTACTTACAGCGGCCCTTCCGTAGGGTTGACGGGTCACACCGTGCAACCGCGGTTTGAGACCTGTGTTGTGTGTCATTCCGCCTACATACCGCCGGACTCTTCGTTCAATTTCTTCGGCGTCCAGACAGAAATTGACAGTCTGCTGGCCGTACTGGGAGCGGCCCTGGCTCAGAGTGACACGACGACGTTGGATTATACCCGAGCGAAATTCAACTACGATTTCGTCCTCGCTGACGGCAGTCGCGGGGTGCACAACTCTTACTATGCCGAAGGCCTGCTGATCTCCTCGATTCAACATCTCCCGCCCTCGGGTGTTTCGAATCCCATGCAGCCCTTTGGACCATACACCTTCAAATTGCATCCTGCCTATCCCAATCCCTTCAATGCTTCGACAATCCTCGAATTCGAGGTGCATGTTCCGAGTATTGTTCGCCTTGAAGTTTTCGATACTGCCGGGAATTTGGTGGTTACGTTAGTGGAAGGCTGGAGATCGGCGGGGCTACACGAGGTCGCTCTGCATGGTTCGAAGCTGGCCTCGGGAGTTTACCTCTGCCGCTTGCAGGCGGCATCGAATACGGCAATGATAAAAGTGGTGTTAATAAAATAAGTCAATCCAAAACCTTTTCTGGTACGGAAATGCCGCCCAACAGGTGTAGCTCGACGATACGCGGGACATCCATTGGCGTGAGGCGCCCGTACCAAACTCCCTCCGGATAAACCACTGCGATCGGCCCGTTCTCGCAGTGATGCAGGCACTGTGTCTGTGTCAGTTGGATCGTCTCTTCTAAGCCGCGAGCTTCCAATTCCAGTTTAAAGGCGTCATATACAGCCCCCGCTCCATTCGATTCACAAGACGGCTTGCCGAGTGCCGGATCGCGATGTCGCCGACAGATGAAGAGGTGACGGGTGGGTTTCTTATCCATATTCCTTCCCTTCCATTTTTCCTTAACCAACGATTGAATACCCGCCATCTATGACGACCGTCTGACCTACGATCATTTTTGCCATATCCGAGCAGAGGTATAAGACGGTATTGGCTACGTCATCGGGTTCTGTAAGACGTCCAGCAGGAGTACGCCGCAAGCTTTCGGTGATCATCTGCTCGCGGTTCGGGAAGTGCTTCACAGCGTCGGTCTCCACCAGCCCCGCGCTTACGGCGTTAACCCGCACTCCGATTGGCGCCAATTCAACCGCCAGATGACGGATTAAAGATTCCAGCGCCGCTTTCGAAGCTCCCACCGCCGCGTAGTTGGGAATGGCTCTTACGGCCCCCAATGACGATACTGCCACAATACTGCCGCTGTGTCCGGCCATTAACTTCACCGCTCCTTGAGCCAGCGGCAACAGACAGCCGGCATTGATGTCCATGGTCCAACGCCAATAACGCATGTTCAATTCCAGAGCCGATTTCAGGATGCCAGAGGCGGCGTTTGATACCAGGACGTCCAATCGCCCGAAATTTTCCTGAATGGCGGCGAACATTTTAGACACATCGGCTTCCTCGGCCACATTAGCACCCACAACTAATGCCTTCGATCCCTGAGCCTGAATTTCGGCGGCCGTCTCTTCGGCTTTGGATCGGTGGCGGAAATAATTGATAGCCACATCTGCTCCGGCCTGCGCCAGGCGGATGGCGATGGCACGGCCAATGCCCCGCGAACTGCCCGTGACCAGGGCAACCTTGCCGGTCAGATCCATGCAACCGGGATTGATCTCGCAGAATCGGTTTGACATGAGTCACTCCTTTATCATGTAGGTACGCTGGCGCTGAACAGGGGTTGGGCTGAATTGCCATCTCTCACCGAATCGTATTGGGGGAACGACCCGCTCTTCGATATAGTTCCTCATAATGGGAGGGCGGATCAGGATTTCCCCAATTCAGGTCCTTTTTACCCTGGTCAAAGTGATCACGCGACGTCCAGAGTAATTTCTTAAAATTTCGTAAAAAGCTGTTGACATGCTAAGCTGAATTTATTAGCTTATTTATTCAGGCTTTATTTGTACCTTAATAATCGTAAGTGTTTGTTTATTCAAGATGGCAAGGAGCCACCAAGCGGTTCCAGGGTGGTTCCTTTTTTTCTATGGAATAATCAAGCAGGTGGGTAAGTCACTTTAATAGTGTTGTTTCAACGCCTGAACGACGAGCAGACACGAACAGAATCGCATTCACTGGCTACCAGAAAACTTTGAGGCTACAATGAGTAAAAAGCGTGTGATCATCATGGGAGCAGCCGGTCGAGACTTCCATAATTTCAATCTGATTTATCGAGATCGCGAAGAATACGAGGTGGTCGCTTTTACCGCCACTCAGATTCCGGACATCCACGGCAGAAAATATCCCGCACAGTTGGCGGGGAAACTTTACCCAAACGGCATCCCCATCCATCCCGAGAGCGACTTGATCCGTCTGATTAACGAGTACCAGGCAGATGAAGTGGTCTTTTCTTACTCGGATGTGCCGCATGAGTACGTCATGCATCGCGGATCGGAAGTCATCGCGGCTGGAGCGGCATTCACTCTGGCCGGTTCACGCGCCACCATGATCAAATCCACCAAGCCGGTCATCGCTGTGTGCGCGGTGCGGACGGGATCAGGCAAGAGTCAAACCACCCGCAAGGTCAGCCAAATCTTGAAAGAAGCCGGGAAAAAGGTTGCGGTCGTGCGGCATCCCATGCCCTACGGAGATCTCGTGGCTCAGAAAGTGCAGCGCTTCGCGACACTGGATGACTTGGTCAAGCAACACTGCACTATTGAAGAAATGGAAGAATACGAACCCCACATTCAGCAGGGCACCATTGTGTACGCGGGTGTGGATTACGAAGCCATTTTGCGGCAAGCCGAACAGGAAGCCGATGTGGTGATCTGGGACGGCGGTAATAACGACATGCCCTTCTACAAGCCCGACTTGATGATTACCGTAGCCGATCCTTTGCGTCCCGGCGATGAAGTTAGCTACCACCCCGGGGAGGCCAACATATTAATGGCCGACGTCGTGGTGATCAATAAGATTGATTCCGCTGATTCCGAAGACGTATCGGAGGTGCGCGCCACGATCCGTGAACGCAATCCCCGCGTGGTCATCATCGAAGCCGCCAGCCCCATATCGGTTGAAGATCCTTCCATTATTACCGGCAAACGTGTGCTGGTAATTGAAGACGGCCCCACCTTGACGCATGGCGAAATGAGCTATGGCGCCGGCGTAGTAGCAGCCGAGAAATTCGGCGCCGAAGATCTGGTGGATCCGCGAGAATCAGCGGTCGGGAGCATCGCTGCGGTTTTTGAGAAATACCCCAATACCGGCTTATTGCTTCCCGCCATGGGTTATGGCGCTCAGCAGGTGCGCGATCTGGAAGCCACCATTGCCGCTACGGATTGTGACGCCGTTATCATCGGCACTCCCATTGACCTGCGCCGCATCATCCACATTGATAAACCAGCCGTACGCGTTAGCTATGAACTGCAGGAAATCGGCCGTCCGAATCTTATGGATGTGATGGCTCGATTTTTAAAGTAATTCCGGGGATTGTCGGCCAATTGAAAATATGAGTCGCACTGCCGTTGTGGCTCTGGGAGGAAATGCTATTTCCGATCCTTCCGGAGACACTACCATTGCTCACCAGTTCGCTCAGACCCGCAAGTCGCTGGTAGGCATCATCGAGCTGATCCATAAAGGTTACCGCCTGGCCATTACCCATGGAAATGGGCCACAGGTTGGTGAAGGGATGCTCCGCATGGAGCGGGCGCTGGACGTATGTCCGCCGCGACCGTTGGGTGTCCTGGTAGCTGATACCCAGGGCGGCATCGGTTACATGATTGAACAATCTCTGCAAAATGGGCTTCGCTGGCAAGGGATTGACAAACCTACGGTCACTATCGTCACCCAGGTAGTGGTGGATGAGAACGATCCGGAACTCCTGAATCCTTCCAAATTCATCGGTAAGGCTTATACTACCAGGGAAGTCGAGGAACTGGCTCGTGACCACGGCTGGTTGATGAAAGAGGATAAAGGTCGGGGATTCCGCCGGGTGGTGGGATCGCCGAAACCTCTTGAGATCATCAACAAACAAGCCATTCGGTCGCTTCTGGATCAGGGATATGTCGTGATCTGTTCCGGCGGCGGCGGTATTCCCGTCTTTATCATGACGAATGGCTTCTATGAGGGTGTGGACGCGGTGATTGACAAAGATCGCGCTGCTGCGGTTTTAGCTCGCGACATCGGCGCTCAAGATCTCCTCATTCTCACCGCCGTGGACAAAGTGGCGCTGAATTTCGGCAAACCGAATCAACAGGCCTTGGATCGTCTGACGGTTTCTCAGGCACAGCAATACATGGAGGAAGGGCAATTTCCTCCCGGCACTATGGGCCCTAAGATCGAAGCGGCCATCCAATTCCTGGAATCCGGAGGCGAACGCACTCTGATCTCCTCGGTGGAACGGGTTATTGACGCCGTCCACGGAGAAACGGGGACCTGGATTTACAGCGATTAGTAATACTTTTAAACTGAGACTACAAGAATTTCTGATAGATAATAGGCTATGAAAATCCACGAATACCAAGCTAAAGAAATCCTGAGAAAATATCAGGTTCCGGTGCCGGATGGTCAAGTTGCCTTCTCCACTGAAGAAGCATTGCAAGTCTACCGCCAACTAGGTGAAGGGGTTTGTGCTGTCAAATCACAGATTCATGCCGGAGGACGCGGCAAGGGCTCTCTTTTCGATCCTGACAATCCGACTCGTTTGATCCAACAAGGCGGAGTGAAAATCGCTAAAAGCGAACAGGAAGTTCGTGTCTTCGCCGACAACATCCTGGGCAACCTGTTGGTGACTCACCAGACTGGGCCCGCCGGTCGTCGCGTTGGTCGCATCCTTATAGAAAAAGGATCGAAGATTGCCAAGGAGTTCTACGCCGGCATCGTCTTGGATCGCGCCCAGGCCATGGATTGCTTCATGGTGTCCACCGAAGGCGGTGTGGAAATCGAGAAAGTCGCCGCACAGACGCCGGAGAAGATCGTAAAAGCATACATCGTTCCAGGTTTGGGATTGCGTTCCTTCCAGGCTAACCGTCTGGCCTTCGCGCTGGGATTGACCGGCCAACAGCAAAAACAAGCCGCCAAGTTTTTCCTGGCTCTTTATCGCGCTTATCAGGAAACCGACGCTTCCCTGGCCGAGATCAATCCATTGGTCTTGACTGAAGACGAACAAGTGCTGGCGCTGGACGCCAAGATGAACTTCGACGATAACGCCCTCTTTCGCCATCCCGACATTGTGGAATATCGCGACCTGGAAGAGGAAGATCCGGCTGAGATCGAAGCCTCCAAATTCGGACTGAATTACATCAAGCTGGACGGCAATGTCGGCTGCATGGTCAATGGCGCTGGACTGGCTATGGCCACCATGGATATGGTCAAATTGGCCGGCGGCGAACCCGCCAACTTCCTGGACGTGGGCGGCGGCGCTTCGGCAGAAACCGTAGAGAGCGGATTCCGCATCATTCTTCAGGACCCCAATGTGCGCGCCATCCTCATCAACATTTTCGGCGGCATCGTACGCTGCGACCGCGTGGCCAACGGCGTCATCGAAGCTGTGCGCACATTAGGCGGGGTCAACATCCCCGTCATCATCCGTCTGGCAGGCACCAATGCCGAAGAAGCCGCTCAGATACTGGAAACTTCCTCCCTAAAATTCCAGGTCGCCCGGGATTTCCAGGATGCAGCAAGGAAAGTGACTGAGGCGGTGCTGAATTAAAGCGAGTAATTAAGTCAATGAAATTGAAAGATTTCTGGGCGCATCAGATAAGAGAAGCAACCCACTTGGATCTCATCCGCGAGTTTGGCCAGTCCACCCAGAGAATGATCCCAGATCCGATACCAGCTTCATTTCGTATTCTGGATTGCGGTTGCTCTGATGGCCAAAGCACGTTGGCATATTTTAATTCGAGACCTGATATAACTCCGGATCATATCAGCGGGATTGAAGGATTTCCTGATCTGGCGCGTCGCTGTTCAGAAAAATTCAACACAGTGACGTTAGATATTGAGACGGAGGAATTTCCTTTTGCTGATGAGTATTTTGATGTAGCGCTCTGTAACCAGGTGTTCGAGCATCTGAAGCAAATTTTCCTCCCTACATCAGAATTGTATCGTACGTTGAAGCCTGGCGGAATTTTAGTTTGGAGTGTTCCCAATGGCGGTGCTTGGCACAATCGCATACTCTTGCTGGCTGGACAGCAACCATCTTGCGTGCGGATTTTAGGGCCTCATGTCCGGTTATTCACCATCAAGTCTGCGCGGAAATTCCTGACCTATAACCAGCACTTCCAACCAGTAAGTGAAATCGCCTCGGGGTTTTATCCTTTTCCACCGGGAAATCTGAATCGGCTCGCCTCTAGGATCTTTCCCAGTATGGCGGTTTATACTATTTTTATTTTGCGGAAAACTTCCACGCCGACTAACCTGCCCAATTGGTTGGATTGGGTACATGCAGCACAAGTACAAACGTTATTTTAATAATATTAAGTTGGGTTGATTACTCTTGATGAAATATCCCCATTAGCGGAGAATAACTTGAGCATTCTCGTAGACAAATCCTCCCGCGTCATCGTCCAGGGGTTTACGGGCGGTGAAGGCACTTTCCATGCGCAGCAGATGATCGAGTATGGCACCAAAGTCGTCGGCGGTGTGACGCCCGGCAAAGGCGGCCAGAAGCATCTGGATCTGCCCGTGTTCAACACTGTGGCTGACGCTGTGTCGGGCGCTGGAGCCAACGTCTCCGTGATCTTCGTCCCGGCCGGTTTCGCTGCGGACGCCATCATGGAAGCTGCAGACGCTGGTATAGGTCTGGTGGTGTGCATCACTGAAGGCATCCCCACACGCGATATGCTGACTGTTTACCAGTACTTGAAGAGCACCAATACTCGGCTGATCGGCCCCAACTGTCCCGGTGTGATTTCGCCCGGAAGATGCAAGGTGGGGATTATGCCCGGATTCATCCATAAGGAAGGCAGCGTGGGCGTCATCTCCCGATCCGGCACCTTGACCTACGAGGCCGTAGGCCAATTAACCGCTCTGGGATTGGGGCAATCCACCTGCATCGGCATCGGCGGCGATCCGGTGATCGGTTCGACCTTCACCGACCTGCTCAAACTCTTCCGCGACGATCCCGGCACTGAAGCGGTAGTAGTAATTGGGGAAATTGGCGGCACAGCCGAAGAAACCGCCGCGGCCTATGTCAAGGAACACTTCAACAAACCGGTGGTGGCCTTTATCGCCGGGCAGACCGCGCCGCCCGGCCGGCGCATGGGTCACGCCGGAGCCATCATCTCCGGCGGTAAGGGAACGGCAGCAGAAAAAATGGCTGCCCTGCAAGCGGCCGGAATCACAGTTTGCAAATCCCCGGCGGAAATCGGGGCGACGATAAAAAAAGTAATGGCTTAATCAGAGGCTGTAATGAGTAACATCACTAGACACTATGCCCAGGGCAAAGATATCGTCATCATTATTGATCGCAACCTGTGCAAAGGCTGCGACATCTGTGTCCAGGTCTGTACCCCCGGCACTCTGGAACTCGTTGACGCACCCGATAAGTGGGAAGGCTCCGTCGTGCAGGTGAAGGACGTGGAATTGTGCAACTTCTGCCGGTTATGCGAAATCCAGTGCCCGGACTTCGCGATCCGCGTGGTCAAGAAGGCAGAAGAGGAGGGCCTTACCATGGCTAAAGGTAAAAAGACGTCCGCGGAATAGGCTGACGCTTTATGCGCTTTCAAGTTCAAGTTGATTCGCTGAAAATTCCAATAGAGGTTAACATGTCGAATGGATCGGGGAGAACCGATATCGTATTCTGGTCCGGAAATGAGATTGTAGCGGAGGCGGCTATTGCTGCCGGCTGCCGGTTCTATGCAGGGTATCCCATCACGCCTTCATCGGAAATCGCCCATGTCATGGCTGAAAGGCTCCCTGAAGTGGGAGGAACCTTTATCCAGATGGAAGACGAAATCGCCTCCATGGGCGCCATCATCGGAGCCTCGCTCACAGGTAAAAAGACGATGACTGCCACCTCAGGGCCAGGTTTTTCATTGAAAATGGAGAATATCGGCTACGCTTACATGGCTGAAGTCCCCTGCGTGGTTGTTAATGTGATGCGCGGTGGGCCGTCCACCGGTTTGCCCACGGCCTTGGCGCAGGCGGACGTTATGCAGACTCGCTGGGGAACTCACGGCGACCACCCCACCATCGCGCTAACCCCGGCGTACCATCGGGAAATTTACTTTAGCACGATCAAGGCATTCAATTATGCCGAGAAGTACCGCATCCCGGTGATGTTGCTGCTGGATGAAGTGATTGGCCACATGAGCGAGGGGATGAAAGTCCCCGATCCTTCCGAATACGAGATCTTCAATCGGATCAAGCCGTCCGTTCCGCCGGAGAAGTACTTCCCTTATGATTCCAGCTTTGGCGACGTGCCTCCGATGGCCAGTTACTTTGAAGGTTTTCGCTTTCACGTTACCGGTTTGAACCACACGAAGACGGGATTCCCCACTACTGATCCTGATATTTGTCAGCGAGAAGAAGAGCGCATGATCCGCAAGGTCATGAAAGACGCCGAAGCTCTGGCCGATCTGGAAGAATATCAGCTTGATGACGCTGAGATCGCTGTATTCTCTTTCGGATCCACAGCGCGAGGCGCTCGCGTGGCGGTGGATGAAGCCCGCAAGCAAGGCATTAAGGCGGGACTTCTGCGTGCCATCACGTTATGGCCCTTCCCGGATCGCCAGGTGCACGAACTGGCTTCTCGCGTAAAGGCTTTCGTTGTGCCCGAAGTCAACCTGGGACAGATGATCTTAGAAGTGGAACGCACCGCTCATCGCGACATGCCCATCGTGGGCGTCAACCGCGTCGGCGGCGTTCCCATTCCCCCGTATGAAATTCTAAGCAAGATCAAGGAGGTGGCCCGCAATGGCCGTTGATTATCTACATTACCTTCGCGCCGACAAACTCCCCCACATGTGGTGCCCGGGTTGCGGCATCGGGATTGTGGTGAAGTCCATGATTGGCGCCATTGACGCGCTGGGCTGGGACAAGAATGAGACCGCCGTTGTGTCCGGTATCGGCTGTACTTCCCGCGCGCCGGGCTATATGGATATGAACACTCTGCATACGACTCATGGCCGCGCTTTGACCTTTGCCACCGGCGTGAAAATGGCAGCACCCGATAAACACGTCATCGTCATCGCCGGCGACGGAGACTCCTCCGCCATCGGCGGCAACCATTTCATCCATGCCTGTCGCCGGAACATTGACATCACCATGATCATCGTCAACAACAACATCTACGGCATGACCGGCGGGCAGTTCAGTCCAACCACCCCTTATGGCGCCAAAGCCGCCACCACGCCTCACGGCAATATTGATCCTGCCTTCGATCTGGGTCAATTGGCCATCGGCGCCGGAGCCACTTATGTGGCGCGCGGTTCGGTGGATAACGGCCGCATGTTACAGAAGTACCTCAAAGACGGCATGGCACACCACGGTTTTTCCGTGATAGAGGCGCTATCGAATTGCCACACACAATTTGGTCGTCGCAATAAGATGTCCGATCCGGTCGTCATGGTGGAATGGATCGCCAATAAAGTTGTGACGAAAGCTAAAGCTGAGAAGATGCCCCCTGAAGAGTTGGAGGGGAAAATCATCACCGGCGAACTGCACCGTAATGACGAGAGACCTGAATATACCGATGAATATTCGCAATTGATCCAGCGTGTGCAGAAAAAGGCAGGAGTGCATCAATGAGCCAACGATATGAAGCCCGATTCGCCGCAGTCGGCGGGCAAGGCGTAATTCTCGCCGGTGAGGTTTTAGGTCTGGCGGCGCAAAAATACCAGGGTCGCTATTCCATCCAGAGTCCGACCTATACCGCTCAGGTGCGCGGCGGCCCTACCAAGATAGACGTCATCATTGACGACGACCCGATCATTTATCCCAAGACGACGGCCATCAATTTCTACTTGTCGCTGGCGCAAGGATCTTACGACGCCTTTCTTTATGATTTGAGGGACGACGCCATCGTCGTCATAGATCCGGCTCTAGTGACCAAGTGGAATCCGAAATATAAAACCTTCCAGGTTCCTATCATCGAAATGGCCAAATTGAAGATTGGAAAAGTCATTATGACTTCCGTGTTGGCGCTGGGGATCATGGTCGAACTGACGCAGGCTGTGCCCAAAGAATTCGTGGAAAAAGCGCTGCTGGGTCGTGTTCCCAAAGGCACGGAGGAGCTGAATTTAAAAGCGTTGCGCTTGGGATACGATGTAGCTCAAGATCTGTTAACCAAGAATGGCTGATAAAATGGAACGAACCCTACTCATCATCAAGCCCGACGCCGTGCGCGACCGGCATATAGGCGATATTCTTAAAATCGTGATTGACGCCGGTTTCGACATTAAGGCTTTGCGCATGACCCGTCTGACGCTTGATCAGGCGGCTCGCTTTTACGCCGTGCACGAAGGCAAATCCTTCTATGCATCGCTGCAAACTTATATGACCTCCGGCAAGATCGTGCCTGTGGCTTTGGAGCGCGATAACGCCGTAGCCAAACTGCGGGAGATCTTGGGGGCGACGGACCCGTCCAAGGCCGCTCCCGGAACTATCCGCAGGCTTTATGGCTCGTCCATCGAAAGTAATGCCTCGCATGGGTCTGATTCCGTCGAGAACGGTCGCCTCGAGACCGCTTTCTTTTTCCCCGAATTGGATTTCTAAATCATCAACCCCCGGGGAACGGGGTGGAGTGACAATGCCGCAAAATGATGACCTGAAGTCGCTACTGGATCAAAGCCTGCCCAAAATTGCCGGACCGACGGCAACTGACGAACAGGAAAAACCAGCCGAAATAATGCGCATCGCCGTCGTGGGCGCGGGGACTATGGGTCAGGGGATTGCCCAGACCGCCTCCCAGGCAGGCCTGGATGTGCTGATTATCGAAAGAGATGAAGATTCGCTGAAAATTTCGCTATCCGGCATCGAAGACAAGCTGGATTGGGAGATCAGCCGGTGGGCTAAAACGGTCTCTGACAAGAAAGCCATCATGTCGCGTATCCGCGGCAGCATGGAAATCACCGACGTGGCCGAACATCCCATCGTTATCGAGGCGTTACCGGAAAACCTGGCCATGAAAAAGGTGATGTTCAGCGTTTTGGATGAAATCTGCCAGCCTGAGAGCATTTTCGTCACGAATACTTCCACATTATCCATTACTGAAATCGCTACGGCGACTCACCGCCAGGGTAAGATCATCGGCATGCACTTTCTATATCCGGTACCCAAGACCCCAGTCGTAGAAGTGGTGCGGGGGCTTAAAACGTCGGATCAAACTTTTGACAAGATTCGGCGCTTCGCCATCCAGGTGAATAAGACCCCCATCGAAGTGTACGAGTATCCCGGCTATGTTACCACCCGGGTGATCCTGCCGATGCTTAACGAAGCGATGTATGTGTTGATGGAAGGCGTGGCCAACGCCGACGGCATTGACACGGCTATCAAACTCGGTTACAATATGGAAATGGGGCCTCTGGCTCTGGCCGACCAGATGGGCTTGGACGAGGTGATGACCTGGATGGAGACGTTATTCCGGGAACTGGGCGATCTGAAGTATCGCCCCTGCCCGTTGCTGCGGAAAATGGTTCGCGCCGGTCATCTGGGCAAAAAAACCGGGCAAGGATTCTTCCACTATGATGAAGGCGGACGCATTCTGAGGAAAGGGCAAGCCGAATGAAAGTGCTCGTCTTGAATTGCGGATCGTCTTCGATTAAATACCAGATGATCGAGACAGAGGGTCGCCGAGTGTTGGCCAAGGGTTCGGTTGAACGCATCGGCATGAAAGGCGCCATCTTGAACCACCAGCGCCATGACGGAGATAAAGTTAAGATCGTCGGTGAAATCGTGGATCACCAGGCCGGTGTCGAATACATCCTGGCCATTCTACTCTCACCCAATCACGGCGTCATTCAAGATCGTGCAGAAATCCAGGCGGTGGGTCACCGCGTGGTTCACGGTGGTGAAAAATTTACGGGATCGGTGCTGATTAACGAACAGGTCATGGACGGCCTGCAAGAGTGTATTGAGCTGGCTCCGCTTCATAACCCGCACAACATCAAGGGTATCCGCGCCTGCCAGAGGCTTTTGCCCGGCGCCCCCATGGTCGGGGTCTTTGATACCGCCTTTCACCACGCCATGCCGGATTATGCCTATATGTATGGAATACCGCAGGTGCTGTATAAAAGGTACGGCATTCGTCGTTATGGCTTTCATGGGACCTCCCATTTTTATGTCAGCCGGCGGGCTGCCGATATGCTCGGTAAACCCATAGAATCGTTGAATCTCATCACCTGCCATTTGGGCAATGGGTGTTCCATGGCAGCCGTCAAGAGTGGTGTATCCGTGGATACCAGCATGGGTTTTACTCCGGTCGAAGGTCTCTTGATGGGCACGCGCTGCGGTGATCTTGACCCTGCTGCTATGCTGCATATCATGGGGCAGGAGGAGCTGTCCGTCAATGAAATTAACGCCATGCTCAATAAACATTCGGGCTTAGTCGGCATTTCCGGTGTGTCCAGCGATATGCGCGAAATCATCAATGAGATGAACCAGGGAAATAATTTAGCTCGACTGGCTTTCGAGGTCTTCTGCTATCGCGTAAAGAAATACCTGGGCGCTTACACCTTTGCAATGGGCGGGCTGGACGCCGTAGTTTTCACCGGCGGAATAGGGGAAAATGCCGCGCTGGTGCGCGCCGGGTCCCTCTCGGGATTGGAATTTATGGGACTGAAGGTTGACAAGGCAGCGAATGAACGCCCCGACCATGATGAGCGCGCCATCAACACAGCCGATTCGAGAGTTGCAGTATTAGTAATCCCAACGAATGAAGAGCTGGTCATCGCAATGGATACGGACCGGATCGTAAAGGAAGGTAAGTAACTTTCTGTTTGGTGATGGTGAGAGATCATTTCAAAATGTAATATCAAAATAGATCACTGGTGAACCCCGGATGAATGAGATTATCTACAAAAAAGTACTGGCTGAGAGCGTCAAAGAACTTCGGGTGGTCGCTCCCCGGATCGCCAAAGCCAGAAAAGCAGGACAGTTCGTCATCGTGCGCGCCAACGAGACGGGCGAACGCATCCCCTTGACCATTGCCGACGCCGATCCCAAAGCAGGCACCCTTACTTTGATCTTCCAGGAAGTGGGGAAGTCCACTCTACTGCTGGGATCGCTGGAGGTTGGCGATAGCATTCAGGACGTCGTCGGCCCGCTGGGCAAGCCCACCCACGTCGAAGAATTCGGTACGGTTGTGTGTATGGGTGGTGGTATCGGAGTAGCTCCGATGCACCCCATCGCCAAGGCCATGAAAGCAGCCGGCAATAAGGTCATCGCCATCATCGGAGCGCGCAACAAAGATCTTCTCATCATGGAGGATCGCATGAAGGCTGCTTCAACCGAACTGCACGTTTCCACCGATGACGGTACTTACGGTGTGCACGGCTTCGTGACTACGATTTTGCAATCTATCATAGACAGCGGTGAAAAGATCAATCTGGTAGTAGCCATCGGGCCTGTGCCCATGATGAACGCCTCCTGCAAGCTGACCGCTAAATTCGACCTGCCCACCGTGGTTTCCTTAAACCCCATTATGGTAGATGGCACGGGCATGTGCGGCGCTTGCCGCGTGACCGTGGGTGGCAAGACTCGCTTCGTATGCGTGGACGGCCCCGAATTCGACGGTCACCAAGTGGATTTCGTCGAGCTGGTCAAACGGCAGCGCGCCTACCTAAAGCAGGAAGACCAGTCGCGGCAGGAATTTTTGCAACATCCAGATAAACGCTGCTTCGAAACGGCGACCTAACCCAATATAATTTGGCGTCATTCCAGCGAAAGCTGGAATCCGTTCCTTACGATCCCCCCTTCCCCCCTTGAAAAGAGGGATAATCGGAGATAGATAAAAATGGCAAAAGAGAAAATCCCGCGCCAGAAGATGCCCGAGCAGCGTCCTGAAGACCGGCGCCGCAATTTTCAGGAAGTTCCTTTCGGATATACTCCCGAACTGGCTCAGCTTGAAGCCTCCCGCTGCATCATGTGCAAAAAACCCAAGTGCATCGAAGGCTGTCCTGTAGAAATAAACATCCCGGCGTTTGTCGCGCTCATCAAGTCCGGCGATTTCATTGGCGCTGCCAAGAAGATCAAGGAAGCCAACGCCCTGCCTGCCATCTGCGGACGCGTCTGCCCACAGGAAGAGCAATGCGAGGTCAAGTGCGTCATCGGCATCAAAAATGATCCCGTAGCTATCGGTCGCTTGGAACGTTTCGCCGCAGACTTCGAGCGGCTGAATAGCCAGATTGAGCCACCTCCTCTCCCATCCTTCACCGGTAAAAAGGCTGCCATAGTCGGGTGCGGCCCCGCCGGATTGACCGTCGCTGGGGAATTGGCGAAATTGGGTCACAAAGTGACCATCTTCGAAGCCTTGCACCAACCTGGCGGAGTGCTTATTTATGGCATCCCCGAATTCCGGTTACCCAAAGCCATCGTCGAGGCCGAAGTTGACTACGTCAAAAAATTAGGCGTAGAGATTGTTTATAATGCCGTCATCGGTCGCTTTCAGACTGTGGATGAACTGCTCTCCGAAGGATACGATTCCGTCTTCCTGGGAACCGGCGCCGGATTGCCGTATTTCATGAATATCCCCGGCGAAAACTTGAATGGAGTTTATTCGGCCAACGAATACCTGACTCGTTCCAATCTCATGAAGGCTTATCGCTTTCCCGAATACGACACCCCCATCGCCGTATCAAAAAAGGTGGCAGTTCTTGGGGGTGGCAATGTGGCGATGGACTCGGCTCGTACCGCCTTACGGCTGGGCGCCGATGAAGTCAGTATCGTTTACCGTCGCAGTCGCACGGAAATGCCCGCTCGCGTCGAGGAAGTCCATCACGCCGAGGAGGAGGGCATTCAATTCCAGCTCCTGACCAATCCCGTGGAGATTCTGGGTGATGACCAGGGTTGGGTTAAATCTATGCGCTGCATCCGCATGGAACTGGGAGAACCGGATGCATCCGGACGGCGCCGTCCCGTTCCCTTAAAAGGATCGGAATTTGAGATGGAAGTGGATACGGTGGTTGTGTCCATCGGCAATGGCGCCAATCCCCTGGTCCCGCAAACTACACCCGGGCTGAATACTAACAAATGGGGCAACATCATTGCGGACGAAAAAACAGCCGCTACTTCCAAACCGGGCGTCTTCGCCGGCGGCGATATCGTCATCGGAGCCGCTACGGTGATTCTGGCCATGGGCGCCGGGAAAATCGCCGCTCGCGCCATGCACCGTTTCATGATGGGTATCCCCGAACCGTCGGAAAGCGAAGCTCAAGGTATGGCGTCATCCAAGTCGTAATGATCAAAAAACCCTTGACTTCCGTTATAAGTTGCAGTATATTTCTGAGTTATGCGCATTCCTTTAGCCGGGTTGAAGAAAGACCCGAAAACCTTTCGGCACACCGGTCCGGTTTCCGTGTATCTGGATGACCCTGAGAGGTTTTCCGGAGACATTGATCTACAAGCCAATCTGAAGTTGGAAAGCGGCATTCTGCATCTTGCCCTGGAAGCCTTCCTGGGAGGGCATTTTATTTGCGATCGGTGCGGCACAGTTTTCGATAAACCGGTAGTGGCTCGGGAGGATTTCTTCTTCTCGCTGGGACATGGCCGCAATAGGATGAAGGATCCTGAGATGTCTGCCATTCCTCAGGGAGCTCTGGAGATTGATATCAGCCAGGAAATCCGCGATTTAGTTATGCTCAGCCTGCCCATTCAGACGCTTTGCCGGGAAGAATGTAAAGGTTTGTGCTTAATTTGCGGCGCCAACCTGAATGATGAAAAGGATCATCATCACGAAGAGGCTGCAGATCCGCGTTGGGCAGCATTGAAGAAACTTAAAGATAACGAATAAAACGGAGTATAGAGTGCCAGTCCCAAAAAGAAGACAATCCACAACCAGACGCGACAAGCGCCGCACCCATTTCAAATTGACAGCCCCGACTCTGACAGCCTGTTCCAGTTGCGGCGAACCGGCGCTGCCTCATCACGTCTGTCCCAATTGCGGGTTTTACCGCAAGCGCAAAGTCGTCATTCCTGACGAATCGTAAGCTTCGCCAGGGAGCATAGACGATCCATCTGCTTTGGCATCATGCCAATGGCGGACAGAACGGTTTAAGCTCCGAACAACGCCAATATGCGAATCGCGCTGGACACCGTGGGAGGAAAATACGCTCCGGAAGCAGTCGTAGAGGGCGCGGCGCTGGCCTCCCGGCGCTGGGATAATCTGGAGTTTTGCCTGGTGGGTGAATCCAAGGCCTTGGCCGCTCTTTTGAATCGCTACGATGTGGATTTCTCACGATTCGTCTTTCTGGAAGGCCCCGTTTTAGTAGCCGATGCCGAAAGTCCAGTGGCAGCGTTAAAAGCCAAACCCAATGCTTCCATCCTGCGAGCTTTGGAAGCGCACCAGCAGGGCGAAGTGGATGCGGTAGTATCCGCCGGCAGCACGGGAGCACAAATTGTGGCGACCATTGAAAGCTTAGGATTATTGGAAGGGGTCAAACGGCCGGCGATCGGGAGCTACTTCCCCACCCAAAACGGACGAACCTTTTTGATAGACGTCGGCGCCAACGCTTCGTGTCGGCCTATTCATCTCTTGCAATTCGCGGTAATGGGCGTGATTTTCAGGCAGTATCTGGAGGGTCTGCAAAATCCCCGCGTGGCGCTTATTTCCAACGGCGAGGAGAGCACCAAGGGCGGGTATGTCACTCGTGAAGCTCATGAGCTTATGTCCATCGTTCCCGATCTGAATTTCATCGGAAACATCGAAGGGAATGACCTGTACAGCGGTCGCGCCGATGTCGTCGTATGTGACGGTTTCACCGGCAATGTACTACTGAAATTTGCAGAATCCATTCCCCAAATCGTAAGATCCTACGCTCAAGGATTGCAAAAGGAATGTGAGAATGGCCCTGCGGCGTTAGAGGCTTTAATCCGCACGTTCGATTATCAGGAATTCGGCGGAGTACCGCTGCTGGGTGTCAACGGCGTTTCGGTCATTTGCCACGGACATTCCACCCCCAAGGCCATTGCCAATGCCATTGGGGAAGCCATAAAAATGGTGAATATGCGGGTCAACCAGCATATCAAGGATCAACTTAGCGCCATGGGGCAATGGTCAGCCACCGTCAAGACCCGGGCCTTGATCGGGCGTCTGCGCCGCCGCTCCGCGGGGGACAAATCTTGAAGCCTTCCTCCATGATAGTCGGCACCGGGCACAGTGTACCGGCGCGCGTGCTGACCAATGCCGATTTGGAAAAGATTGTGGATACCTCCAATGAGTGGATCGTGGAACGCACGGGCATTCGCGAGAGACACATCAAGGAACCCGGGGAAAAAACTTCCGACTTCTGCTATAATGCCGCTGTCGAGGCATTGGGTGAAGCCGGGATTGCTCCCCAGGATCTGGACTTGATCATCATCGGCACAGTGTCCGGAGACATGCCCACCCCTTCTACGGCCATCTTCGTGCAGGCACGCCTGGGAGCTTTAAATGCGGCTGCACTGGATGTTTCCGCCGCTTGTTCCGGATTTTTGTACGCATTGTCCTTGGCTGACGGCCTTATGGCTGCCGGCCGATATCGTCGCATTTTGGTGATTGGAGCTGAGTGTCTCTCCATCATGACAAATTGGGAAGACCGCAACACCTGTGTCCTTTTTGGCGATGGGGCTGGAGCGGTTGTGCTGGCACCCTCCGATGGGAAGCATGGTGTCCTTTCTACTTATCTGGGCGCTGATGGCCGGCTGGCGGAACTGCTCTGGTGTCCCGGTGGTGGTTCTCTATTTCCAGCTTCGCATGAGACCGTAGACAAGAAGATGCACAGTCTGAAAATGGCTGGCCGCGAAGTTTTCCTGCATGCCGTCAAGGCTATGGGCGAATCCGCCGAGCGCGCGTTGGCCGCCGCTAATCTGAAAGCCTCCGACATTGATTTACTCATCACTCACCAGGCCAATCAGCGCATTATTGACGCTACGGCCAAGCGTCTCAATTTGCCTAAAGAGAAAGTCTATGTTAATATAGATCGCTTCGGGAATACTTCTTCTGCTTCGATTCCCATCGCTTTAAATGAAGCCCGGCGCACCGGCCGTTTGAAACCTGGAATGATCTGTCTGCTGGTAACCTTCGGGGGCGGCTTCACCTGGGGATCGGCGGCGGTACAGTTCTAAAGGTCTAAAGTCATGTCGAAAATCGCATTCCTTTGCCCTGGTCAAGCGTCCCAAGTTGTGGGCATGGGTAAAGACCTCTACGAAGCTTTTCCTCAAGCAAAATTGCGTTTCGCGCAAGCTGATGAGGTGATGGGCAAAGCCCTATCGCGCGTTTGTTTCGAGGGGCCGGAAACGTTGCTGAGGCAGACTCGGTTTACGCAACCCGCCCTGTTCGTGCACAGCGCGGTGGTGGCGGATCTGCTGGCGGAACGGGAGATCAAACCAGATATGGCCGCCGGGCACAGCCTGGGTGAATATTCCGCGTTGTATGCCGCAGGGGCAGTAGCATTCGAGGCCGCCCTTAAAGTGGTCAAGGTACGTGGGCAGGGGATGCAAATGGCGGGCGAAGCCAATCCTGGAACGATGGCCGCGGTGATGGGGTTAGAAGAGGCGCAGATCCGGGAAGTCTGCCGGGTGGCCGCAAACGTCGGAGTCGTGCAGCCGGCCAATTTCAATTCCCCCGATCAGGTGGTCATTTCCGGTAGTGTCCTCGGTGTTCGCAAAGCTATGGAACTGGCCAAAGAGGCCGGGGCCAAACTGGTCAAAGAGCTGGTGGTATCAGGAGCTTTCCATTCGCCGCTGATGGAACCGGCACGGGAATCCCTCTTCGCCGCTCTGGATGAGTTGTTCATCCGCACTCCTCTTTGCCCGGTTTACGCTAACGTCAGCGCCGCTTCGGTAACTGGTCCGGAACAGATTCGCAGTTTGCTGAAAGACCAGCTCTTATCGCCCGTGTTGTGGGCGCAGTCTATGGCTGCTATGCTTGCCGCCGGCGCCACCAAATTCATCGAAGTCGGCCCTGGCAATGTGCTGACCGGTCTCCTGAAGCGCATTGACAAAAACGCCTCCGGGTTAGCCGCAGGTACGGTCGGGGATCTGGAAAAATTGCCATAATACAATCCTATAATATTTCTTCTCTTTAAAAAAGGAGTCAACCATGGCACTTGAAGACAAAGTCAAGGAAATCATCGTCAACGAGCTGGGTGTGGATCCCGCCGAAGTTGTCCCGGAAGCTTCATTCATCAACGATCTGGGCGCTGATTCACTCGGCACCGTAGAGCTGGTGCTGGCTTTCGAGAAGGAATTCGGAATCGAAATTCCAGAAGAAGACGCCGAAAAGCTGACCAGCGTCGGAGACGCTATCAATTACCTGAAAGAACGCGTGAAGTAATCGCCACCCAAAATTATCCTGGATGTGCCATGAAAAACCGGGTCGTTATCACGGGGATGGGGGTCGTCACTCCTATCGGTAACAATGTTGCTGAATTCTGGGAAGGATTGACTTCGGGGCGTAGCGGCGCTGGGCCGATTACCCACTTCGATCATTCTCAACATGCTACTCATTTCGCTTGCGAATTGAAGGGCTTCAAAGTGGAAGATTATATTCCTCTGCGCGAAGCCAAACGCATGGATCCTTTCTGCCATTACGCCATTGCCGCCGCCGATCAGGCCTTGAAAGACTCTAAGATTGACCTGGAGCAGGTGGATCGCAATCGTTGCGGCATCGTGATCGGATCTGGGATTGGGGGCATCGCCATTTTCGAAGCCCAGGTTCGGGAACATGATCAGGGCGGGCCGCGGCGCATCAGCCCGTTTTTCATCCCTACCATGATTTCCGACATCGCTGCCGGCCACATTTCTATGAAGCACAAATTGAAAGGCATCAACTATTCCGTGACCTCTGCTTGTGCCACCGGCAGTCATGCCATCGGCATCGCCATGCGGCACCTGCAATATGGCGACGCTGACCTGATTCTGGCCGGTGGCGCCGAAGGCGCCATCACGTCGCTGGGGTTAGGTGGTTTCAACGCCATGAAAGCGCTCTCCACCCGTAATGACGATCCCGCTCGCGCCAGTCGTCCCTTTGATTTGGACCGTGACGGCTTTGTCATGGGCGAAGGCGCTGGAGTTTTAGCGCTGGAAACACTGGATCATGCCAGGCGGCGCGGCGCCCGCATTCTGGCGGAAGTCAAAGGCTTGGGATTTACCGCCGACGCACACCATATCACCGCGCCCGCTCCGGAAGGCGAAGGTGCGGTCAGAGCCATGCGCATGGCGCTTAATGATGCCGAACTGAATTATCAAGACGTGGATTATGTCAATGCCCACGGAACGTCCACAGAGTACAATGATAAAACCGAAACGCAAGCGATTAAAACCGTCTTCGGCGAGCATGTGCACAAGTTGAACGTCAGCTCCACCAAATCCATGACCGGGCATCTTTTAGGCGCTGCCGGCGCGGTCGAATCTGCCATCTGTGTCCTGGCCATTCTGAATGGCGTCATTCCACCGACGATCAATTACACTACGCCAGATCCCGAGTGCGATCTGAACGTCACACCCAATCGGCCGGTGGAACGCAAAGTGCGCGTGACATTGAACAATGCTTTCGGCTTCGGCGGCCACAATGCCTGTCTGATTATATCTGCTTTCCAGGAGTAGCTTCGCCATTAACGTGTCACATCGGTTCGAGTGGAATCCACCCCTGATTCTCGGTTGGTTTCGTTGGAAAAAAGCGAAAACAGCGCCGCATTTACGCAGGAAATTGCGCGAATTGGAGCGGCACCTTAATTATCGCTTCCGACGCCCTGAGCTGCTTATAACCGCGCTGAAACACCGCTCCTATCTGGATGGTGTCGGCGAAGACCGTCATCTTTCCAATGAGAGGCTGGAATTTCTGGGAGACGCCGTGCTCGACATGGTTGTCTCCGATTATTTTTACCGCCTTCGACCCTTTGACGAAGAGGGGGCGCTAACCAATATCAAATCCGTCATCGTGAGTGGTTCGGTGTTGACAGAGCAGGCCCGTAAACTTCAACTGGGCCGTTACCTGCTGTTAAGCCACAATGAGGCCAATAACGGGGGTCGAAATCGCGGCTCCATATTGGAAGATACCTTCGAAGCTCTGGTTGGCGCCCTCTATCTGGATGGCGGGGTGGAACCCTCGCGGCGGTTCATCCATCGGTTCCTCTTGCGCGACGCTGAACATATCTTGAAAGCCCGCTCCTGGAAGAATTACAAGAGCATGCTGTTAGAATACGCCCAGAGCCAGGGAAAGGAACCACCAGTCTACACGGTGTTGGAGGAGATTGGCCCTGATCACGACAAAATGTATTTGGTGGAGGTACGTTTTGGCAACGGCGAAGTTTTAGGTTCCGGTTCTGGTCGATCCAAGAAACAGGCGGAGCAGCGGGCGGCGGAAGAGGGAGTGAAGAAAGTAACCACACCAGAAGGTGGTTGAAACTGGAGGATTCAGCAATGAAACTGTTAATAAAAATTTTACTCCCCGTTCTTGTACCCATTCTGTTTTTCCTTCTGGTGGAATTACTACTTGCCGGTGTCAATTTGGTTTTTCCCTGGGATAATTTAATCACACGTGTAGGACGCACGCACAGTAATTTCATCGCACAAGTAGAATTTGAAACTCCCGACGATTTTTTACGGGATCCGGACATCTTTTGGGTACGCCAACCATTGCGCGGTGGTAATTCTGGGTTTCACACCAACAGTAGAGGATTTCGCGGCCCGGAATTCACCCCGCAGAAACCACCAGATATCTTAAGAATAATTTGTATTGGAAATTCCTGCACGTTTGGTTCCTGGGTCGAAAATTATTCCGCCCTCTATCCTTCGCGACTCAGCACCCATTTGCGCGATAGCAATCCGGGGAAAAAGATCGAGGTAATCAACGCCGGGGTGGAGGGATACACCATTTATCAAATGCTACAATATTGGCGTAAAATTATCAAACCTCTGCACCCTGATATTATTACGATTTACGCCGGGATTAATGACGTCATCTACACTCCATTTAAAGCCGACAAGGATATCAAAATATCTCCTGTTTCCTGCAAGCTAATAAACTATTTACTTCAATTTAGAAGCATCCATACTCTGAATGCGATCGTTAAAAGATCCGTCGCCTTACTAAAATCAAGGGAGTTAACTACTCCTTACGATGAAAAAACAGGCCTACAGAGACGGGTTTCAGAAGTAGATTATTCGCAAATACTTTTGCAATTGATTCAGGAAGTACGTCAGGAAAAAATCAAGATAATACTTATCACTGCACCAGTAAATAACGAATTTCCACTGCATTTCAATCCCTATTATGAGATCATTCAGAAGGATCAGGAACATTGGGTAAAATGGGTATCTGATGAATTTGTGGATCCAGGCTGGATAAGGCAATTAAAGAAAGATCAAAACTACAAGGCTATGCTTGATCAATCATTGGTTCAGATTGATCAAAAACCACGCTCGGCAATACCCTATTTCAAGGCAGCTTTCTGTTATGAAATGCTGGACGATACCATTCTCGCTTCGCATTATTATCATATATCTGATTCATTGGACGTCACCCGGCACGTCTTAAATCAATATAATCAAATCATGCGAAGTGTGGCTGAAAGTCAGGATGTCCCTTTGGTTGACTGCGCCCAATTCCTTGATCAGAATGACAATATGGAACTTTTTGTATTTGATGGTTTCCATCCCAGTGAGGAAGGGCACGGGGTTATCGCTGAATACCTCACCGCGGTAGTTTCAGAAGTAATCGAAGATAAATAATATTTCGCCTAAATTCGTTAACTACTTAATAATACCCGGAGCCATTAATGCCCGAATTTACCGAATATCAGCAAGAGCTGCGCAAACTGGCGCGGCGTATCGCCGAGGAGAAAGTTCGTCCACGCGCTGCTGAGTGCGATCGCACCGGAGAATTCCCCTGGGATTTAGTCAAGGTCTTTGCTCAGGCGGGATTTTATGGCTGCTACATTGATCAAAAGTATGGCGGAACGGGGGGGGGTGTCACGGAATTAGCTCTGGTTACGGAAGAACTCTCCCGCGCTTGCGGAGGAATTTCCCTGGCGGTAGCCGCGACTGCGTTGGGCGCTTTTCCCATCATTCTGGCGGGTAATGAAGAACAGAAACAGCGTTGGCTACCGGCCATTGCCAAGGGCGACACCTTGACGGCCTTTTGTCTGACCGAACCCGAAGCCGGATCCGACGCCTCGGCCATGAAAACAGTAGCTAAAGTTGACGGCGACTTCTACGTCTTGAACGGGTTAAAGCATTTCATCACGAATGCCGGTGTGGCCAAGATCTACACGGTAATCGCCTCCACTGACCCGACTAAAGGCGTTATGGGCACGTCTGCGTTTGTGGTCGAAGAGGGCACACCGGGGTTTTCGCTGGGTAAGGAAGAGGACAAGCTGGGCATCCGCGCTTCGCAGACCCGCGAGGTCATTTTCCAGGATTGCCGTATCCCCAAAGCGAATCTGCTGGGTTCGCCCGGCCGAGGCTTCATCGCCGCCATGCAGACACTGGATCGTTCTCGTCCCGGCGTCGCGGCGCAGGCTTTGGGCATCGCCCAGGGAGCGCTGGATCTGGCTGTGGATTACGTCAAGCAGCGCAAGCAGTTCGGCAAGACCATTGCAGAATTCCAGGGCATTCAATGGATGTTAGCGGATCTGGCGACCGAAGTGGAATCAGCACGCGCTTTGCTCTACAAATCCGCCTACATGATTGATTCCGGCCTACCCGGCATCAGCAAGATCTCCGCCATGGCCAAGCTGAAGTGTTCCGACGTAGCCATGCGCGTCACCACCGACGCCGTGCAGCTCTTCGGCGGTTACGGCTACATGAAGGACTACCCCATCGAGAAATACATGCGCGACGCCAAGATCACCCAGATCTATGAAGGCACCAACCAGATTCAGCGCCTGGTAATCGCGCGGGAAGTGCTGAAGGAGAGCCGGTAGCTCATGCGCTTCCTGGTTGTTCTAAATCTGACTTGTTGGGCGGCTGTCATAGCCGCCCAAACTCCATACCCCCCCATCACCTACCACCTTGCTCCCGTGCAAGGGATCAAAGCCCTGCGTACCCGATATTCCTCCCAAGAGTTAATCATCTTGCAGAAACTCAACCGCCGCGACCTAGATCACCTCCTGCGCTTAAAAGAGATGGTCGTCCCGGATCAGTGGTATTACAACGAACTGGCCTATTCTCCGCTACCGGATACTTGGTCTTGGGCGGAGCAATATCCCAAAGCTATCATCGTTCACCAGCCGGATCAGGTTTTCGGCGCTTATGAGAACGGACGACTGGTGCGTTGGGGGCCGGTCAGTACCGGCCGCAAAGCCGCTCCGACTCCTACAGGATTGTACAATTTGAAATGGAAGGCAAAGGTCCACATTAGCACCGACAACGACGAATGGCGCTTGCCCTGGTATTTCAATTTCATCAACTTCCGAGGTTTGGGGTTTCACCAGTATGAACTGCCCGGTTACCCCGCCAGCCACGCCTGCATCCGCCTGCTGGAAGGTGATGCCCTGTGGATTTACGGTTGGGGTGAGCAATGGACACTCGACGCCAAACGAGAAACCCTGGTGCAACTTGGCACGCCGGTATTGATTCTTGGTCAATACGACTTTAATGCGCAACCACCTTGGCGCTCGATCGAATATCTAATTCATCGCATCGTTCTCCCCGCCATTCCTGATACCCAACGAATTATCCCCTTCAATCCTCAGAAACCTTGATGACACGCTTTTTTCCCTGAGTATAGGTCACAATCCATCTTGATTCATCGGGATAGGGCTTGACTGGTCTTGTGAAATTTTGTATATTACATCGTTTTGTCCGACCGGGGATCGCATGAAACAGACGTAAATTCTACATCCTATCATAAGGATCGAAGGAGAGGACTATCCATGCCACAGGAAGAAAAGAAGGGATTCGTCTCGCTGCTTTATAACCGCATCAGCTACCTGGGAGGAATGCTGGCGGCCATCATGATCGTCATCTTTCTGTTGCTGATGTTCATTTCCTCTGTGGCCGGAGGTGAAAACCCCTACTTTGGGTTGGTGACTTTTATCGTCCTTCCGCCCTTCATTATTTTAGGGCTTTTGCTCATTCCCATCGGTGTTTGGTGGGAACGGCGCAACCGCTTGCGAAAAGGGCGCAAGACGGAAGTTCTCTTCCCCATCATTGACCTGAACGTTCCCAAGAACCGCCGTTATCTGATCATTTTCAATGTCAGTGTTTTTGGCCTGCTGCTGATAGCGGCGGTGGGAAGTTACCATGCCTATCACTATACGGAAACGACCGGTTTTTGCGGCAAGCTTTGCCACGAAGTCATGAATCCCGAGTACACGGCCTATGAGCAATCACCCCACGCGCGTGTCGGTTGCGTGGATTGTCATGTGGGATCAGGGGCCAGCTTCTACGTCAAATCCAAACTCTCGGGCATGTATCAGGTTTACGCCGCCCTCGCCAACGTCTACCCCAAACCTATTCCCACCCCCATCAAAAACCTGCGACCCGCTCAGGAAACCTGTGAACAATGTCATTGGCCGGCGGCCTTCTTCGGCGAAAAACAGAAAATGACGAGCCATTATCTCTACGATAAAGAGAACTCGCCCTGGACTGTCAATATGCTGATCAAAATCGGAGGCGGCTCTCCGGGCACGGCACAAACCACCGGCATTCACTGGCACATGAACATTGCGAACCGGGTGGAGTACATCGCTCGCGACCAGCGACAGCAGGACATACCTTGGGTGAAAATGAGCAATTTTAAGACGGGCGTAGTCAACGAATTCAACGACGAAACCAATCCTTTGACTCCAGGCGAATTGGATTCTCTCCCCAAACACCGTATGGATTGCATGGATTGCCATAACCGACCCACCCATGTCTTTCGGTCGCCCAATTATTCCATGAACCTGGCGCTGGATACTCGGATGATGGACCCGAAACTTCCCAACATCAAAGCGAATGGAGTCAAGGTGCTTACGGGTGAATATAAAAATACCCCGGAGGCTTTGAGCAGCATTAGTCAGCAGATTTGGGCTCTTTACGATGAAAAGAACTTCCCCGACACAACCATCCACCCGGCTTCCATCGAACAGGCAGTGAAAACCTTGCAGGAAATCTATGCCACTAACTTTTTCCCGGAAATGGGAGTTCGATGGGATGTGTATACCGATGATATCGGCCATACGACCTCCAAAGGCTGCCACCGTTGCCATGACGGCAACCATAAAACGACGGACGGCAAAACGATCACACGGGAGTGCAGCGCTTGTCATACCATCCTCTCACAAGGCCGCCCGGATAGCCTGGAAATCACTGCTGATCTGGTCAACGGCCTGGAATTCAAACATCCGGTGGACATAGGCGACGCTTGGAAAGAAACCGGCTGCTTCGAATGCCACACCGGAGGGCAGCCCTGAGTGCCCGCTGATTACGGAGGGAATAAACTGGTATTGTCATGCTATAATAAACGATGAGAAAAATTTCTTTTTCTCATTTAAGGCTTGATTTTCACATAAAAATAACTTATATTGTGCAGAACATCACAATGACGGGAATTACTAGACGATAACTGAAGGGAGCGAGTCATGCAGAAGATCTTTGGCAGCAGACTGGCACTGGTACTGATTTGTATCCTCGCCGGTTCCATGGTAGCTCAAGCTGGCGTCGTGCAGGGCTTGGTTACGGATTCAACGGGCACTCCGGTTGATAGCGCTCGCGTCATGCTTAAAAAATGCGGCGGTTGTGGTGGCGGAGGTGGAATTAGTTATACGACCTACACCGGGTCCGATGGAACCTACCTTTTCTCCACGGTCAGTGCCGGTTTCTATCGCGCCATGGCGATGAAAACGGGTATCGGAAGGGACAAGGACACACTGACGGTCGTAGCCAGTGGCAGCTATACAGTTAATTTTATTCTCCTGCCGGGAGGTTGCGGCATGGGTGGTACCCCAGCTGACTCCTGCGGTATGGGCGGCGGCGGTGGTGGTGGCGGCGGTGGCGGTTGCCATCCCGACTCCTGCAGTATGGGTGGCTGTCCCGGTGGCGGCGGCGGCGGTGGTGGCGGTTGCCAGGGTGACACCTGCACAGCTGGCGGCTGTGGTGGTTGCGGCGGAGAAGGTTTCAATCCGAATGGCAAAACAAAGATCACCGGCTCTTATCCCAATCCCTTCAATCCTTCGACAACCATCGGTTTCATGCTACCTCAATCCGGTGCGGTCAACCTGTCGGTTTACAATTTGAACGGCCAGCGGGTGGCTCAGTTGGTTAACGGCGCGATCGAAGCCGGCAATCATCAGGTTGTCTGGAACGCCGCCAATCTGGCCTCCGGCATCTACCTGGTGCGTTTGGAAGCTGCTAATACGGTGTCTATCAAGCGAGTGGTCTTCATGAAGTAATTTGCCAGCATTTACAGTAAGCCATAAACAAAGGGGCGATCCGTACGGATCGCCCTTTTTGCCGATTCTATATACTGTGTCCTGTCTTCTCTATTCTCTTCTAAAACACTTCCTTCACCGACTTCAACAGCGTATCCATGCAGATACCGATGTGCTCTTCCTTGATGTTGAGTGGCGGGCGGAAGCGGATGGTGCTGGTACCGCAACCCAGGATGGCCACGCCGTTGTCGTAGAGCTTGAAACGCAGCTTGTTGCGCATTTCTGCGGTGGGAAGATCAAACGCGCACATCAGACCCAGTCCGCGCGCGTTCAGGATGATCTCGGGGTACTTCTTCTGCAAGTCCTCAAGCCCTTTCAGCAGTACCTTACCCATCACGGCGGCGTTTTCCGCTAGCTTCTCTTCGTGCATGACTTCCAGGTACTTGGCGCAGCGCACCATGTCAATCAGATTGCCGCCCCAGGTGGAATTGATGCGCGATGAAGTGTGGAACACGTTGTCTTCCACCGACTCGACCTTTTCGTTGGACACGAAACCGCACACCTGCGTCTTCTTGCCGAAGGCGAACATATCGGGTTGCACGTCGTGGTTTTCAAAGGCCCACATGCGGCCCGTCAAGCCCATGCCCGCCTGCACTTCGTCGAAAATCAGCACCGCTTCATTTTCATCAGCCAGCACTTTCAAGGCGCGCAGGAATTCGCCGCGGAAGTGGCGGTCGCCGCCTTCGCCCTGGATCGGTTCGATGATGATGGCGGCGATATCGTCCTTATTTTCAACGAAAGCGTGCTTGACTTGTGCTAAGGACAGAGCTTCCATTTTCTTGACGTCAGCCAGGTTCTTCTCATTTAGAGGGAAGGTGACTGCCGGGCTGATCGCTTTGGGCCAGTCGAACATGGGGAAGTATTGATATTTCACCGGATCCGTGCGGGTGATGGTCAGGGTGTAGCCGCTGCGGCCGTGAAAGGCGTTATCGAAGCTGAGGACTTTATGTCCCATTTCGCGCCGATAACCCTTCTGGAAGTTGCGTCGTACCTTCCAATCGAATGAAGCCTTCAGAGCGTTCTCTATGCCCAGCGTGCCGCCGGCTACGAAGAAAGCCCATTTGAAGCCTTTAGGCACGGCCAAGTGGAAGAAGGTCTCTACGAAGGAGGCCATTTCCGTTGTATACAAGTCTGAATTCGTAATGTTGTTGACCGCCACTTCACCCATGAAGCGGATGAATTCCGGTGTGGTCAGTTTGGGGTGGTTGTAGCCGATGGGAGAACTGGCGAAGAAGGTGAACATGTCCAGGTATTCCTTGCCCGTCTTGGCATCATGGCACCAGACGTCGTGCGACTTGCGCAGGTCGAAGACCATATCGAAGCCGTCCGCCAGCATGTATTTCCCCAGGGTCGAGTGTACGTTCTGGGGTTCGATGCAATATTTCAAGTTGTTTTTGCAGCTCATGTCTGTCTCCGTGGTTAGGGTTTTAAAATTCATTGACAGGCGGGGACGCCTGTACTACCAATCATAAGGGGGGACGCCGGCTTCTACCCACTGGTGGGTCAGGCGTCCCTGCCTGATGTTTGCGTAAACCCGATTACGTAGATCTTCAAGAGCATGCGTCGTATGTGCTTGGTCATGGTCGTTTCTATTGTGACATGGTAGGGCGGACTAAGGACTTCAGTCCGCAGTCCGCCGTGTTGTAGGAAATCGGTGGACTGCGATTGCAAACCCAACGACCTTAGTCCACCCTACTTTCACACTTGTTCCGTATCAATCTGCGCCTTCTGCAATTTACCGGAGAAGTCCACGTATACCGTCTTGGTTTCGCTGTAGAATTCGTAGACCTGCCAGCCGCCTTCGCGGTGGCCGTTGCCGGTTTCCTTCATGCCGCCGAAAGGCATGTGCGCTTCCGCACCGATGGTCGGCCCGTTAACGTAAGTGATACCGCATTCGATGTCGCGGATGGCCTTGAAGGCCTGGTTCACGTTGCGGGTGTAAATCGAACTGGACAGACCGTAGACCGTGTCGTTCAACACTGTAATGGCTTCGTCGAAGTTTCGCACGCGAATGACCGACAGCACCGGTCCAAAGATTTCTTCCTGCTCAAGCCGAGACATCGGTTTAACCTCGGTGAATATCGTCGGCAGGTAGAACGTGCCCTTGGCGTACTGTGAACCTTCCGGTCGTTTACCGCCGCAAACCAACTTGGCGCCTTGTTTCTTACCTATCTCCACGTACTCTTCGACCACTCCGCGCTGCCCTTCGTTAATGCAAGGGCCCATCTCGATGGATTCATCCAAACCGTTGCCGACCTTCAGTTTTTCTGCGCGTTTCACCAGCATATCCACGAATTTGTCGTGGATTTTGTCGTGCAGGATCACACGCGAAGTGGCCGTGCAGCGCTGGCCGGTGGTGCCGAAAGCACCCCAGAGCACGCCATCCAAAGCCAGCTCCAAGTCGGCGTCATCCATGATGATCACACCATTCTTGCCGCCTAATTCCAGGGAAACGCGTTTCAACATAGCTCCCGCGCGAGCTTGAATGTCCTTGCCGATGCTCGATGAGCCGGTGAAGGAGATCAGATTGACGTCTTTATGTTCAACGATGGGATTGCCGACTTTCGATCCCGATCCGTGTACAAGGTTCACGACACCGGCGGGAATGCCGGCTTCGGCCAATATCTCGACCAATACCGTAGCTGTGGCCGGAGTATCCGAGGCGGGCTTGAAAACCACCGTGTTGCCGCAGGCCAGCGCCGGGAAGATCTTCCAGGTGGGGATGGCCATGGGGAAGTTCCAGGGAGTGATGATCCCGGCCACACCCACTGGCATACGGAAGGATATATTCATCTTGTTGGGAAGTTCCGAGGGCGCGGTGTGGCTGAACAACCTGCGCGTCTCGGAAGCAGCGTAATAGGCAGTGTCAATGCCTTCCTGCGTGTCGCCGCGCGTCTCTTTCAAGACTTTGCCCATCTCGCGGGTCATCAGCTTGGCGATCTCTTCCTTGCGCGCCACCATGATGTCGCCGACTTTCTTCAAGAAGTCGCCGCGCACGGGAGCGGGAGTGAGCCGCCAGCTTTTGTACGCCTGCCGCGCCGCTGTTACCGCCGCGTCCACTTCCCGCTGATCGGACTTGGGGAACGTGCCAATCTGGTCGCTGTGGTCGGCGGGATTGATATTATCAAACCGCTCCCCGGAAGCGGCATCCTGCCATTGGCCGGCGATAAAATTCTTATAAGCATTGCTCATCTATTCCTCCATCTCTGTTTTATAGGCAAGGAGGACAGACATTCCTGTCTGTCTATATTATGGTCAGGCAGGAATGCCTGACCTCCTCGAAATTCGCAAAAAATGGGCTCAGAGCCCATCGTTAAATATACGAAAATCAGCCTTATAAAGTCAAGGGCATTCCAGCCATTTTGAGATGGTCTGGGGAGTGATCGAACGGTGGAAAGTAACGCAGGAAATCGGGGAATCTATTACTTTATATCGGAATGTTCCTCTAATTGGTATACCCGAGCGAACGCAGCCGCTGGATTTCTATTAATGTCATTTCACGTCTGGGGGATTGATTAGGTCGTCGTGATTCATCTATGAAGCCTTCCAGACGCAGTGATAGCGTATCAGCTAACTCATGCTGCGAAGTGTAGATATTGTTGGCTTCGCCCGGATCCGATTTCAGATTGAACAGCAGCGTATCGCAGGATCCTCCCTGTAGGTCGTAGCGTAATATCAACTTATAAGGCTCCGCCACCAACCCGCTCCAGATTTCGTCATTTTCCTGAAACATCAAGAAATTGTCGCGGGGAGATTCGCTTGCAGGCCGTAGTAATGATTCTCCTTCTCCTAATGGCAACTCTTGGTTGATACCCGCCAGATCGAGAAGGGTGGGAGCGACGTCCAGGATGGAGACGGCTTCAGGATGTTCAGGAAGAGAAATCCCCATCTCCGGAGGAATGTATAGTATCAGAGGGATTTTAACCTCCTCGTCATAAAGCGAAGATTTGTGGTAGAATCCCCCATGCTCCATGAACTCTTCGCCATGATCCGCCATGATGATAATGATGGTGTTATCGGCCAAGCCCGATTCGTTTACGGCCGACCAGATTTTCTTCACCTGCTTGTCTGCAACCCGGACTCCATTTATATATCGTTGATGCAGGATTTCACGGACAAATTCGTTCTGGGATAAAGAATGTGAGGGATTAATGTCTTGGCTGGCATATTTGTGAGACAACTTTTGCACCTTTTCCAGGTTTATTAACTTTCCCTGATAGGGTTTGGACCAATAAGGTACGTGGGGTTCGTTGTAATGCAAATATAAAAAGAATGGTTTTTTAGATTGATTTTGAATGAAATCCACCGCTGGTTTGGTCATGTTTGGACCGGTTGCGCAGAGATAGTCATTGGAGACAAATCCGAATTGGTAAGCCAGCTCGAGAAGGAATTCCGGCGAGCGGAAAAACGTCTTAAATGGTAGAAATAACTGGTAAGATCCCTTCCCCCGTAAAAATTCAAATTCGTCGAAGGAGCGGTCGAAATTATAGAAACTCGAAATATAATGATTGCTCGTGAAGGCCGCAGTTTTATAGCCGCTTTGGCGCAATAGGTCTACGAACGTGGGAACGTCATCCGGTAAAATGCCTCTTTCCAGCATGCCGATTTTGTTGGGAGGCAACGAGGTGAACAAGGACGCCACTGCCGGAAAAGTCCAGCATGTGGTCGAATAACACGAAGGATAGACTTTCCCCGACCGGCCGATTTCGTCCATCCAGGGAGTCAGATTTTGGTCGCCGGAAACGACTCCGACATGATCGGCGCGCATCGAGTCGAAAAGCAGGATTATGATATTCGGACTTGGTTGACTGATCTCAGAGGATTTTGCCGAGACGGTGGAGATCAGGGAATCTGGGACGAGGCGAGGCGATTTTATGCAGAGTAATGCGGCCAGTAGTGGGAAGGCGAGCATACAGAGCCGGAAGCTTCCGGGGGTTTTGGCTACCTTCAGGATTCCAGCGACAAGCCCTGCAGACAATAGCATGAACGCAGGTTGTAGCATCAGGTTCAGCGGAGTGAAGGCATTGTAGAATACGAAATATCGCGGAGCGTCACTCTGTTGGAAGAATCGGTAGGTGACTTTGGTGCTGACGATCAGGTAGATGAGAACGACGAGGAAACCGGCAAACAGAAGGCGATAGTTGATGCGGCGGGGGCGCATTTTAATACTCAGCGCCAGGTTAATTGCCAGTCCAATCACCAGGGTGATGGGGACCCAAAATGCGCTCAGTGAGTAGCTGAGATTGGGGGAACGCAAATGCAAAATCGCTACGACGAGCTGGCGGAACAAACCTCCCCAGAGAAGGGCGATCACCACCACCAAAAACCAGCTGTATTTCTGTCCCGCCCATACGTATTTGGGAAAAACTCGCCCGTAGAGGTAGGTGAGTCCTTCTGTGATGGCGCCAAAAATCAGAAAGAGCAGGCCATAATATACCACTCCCCAGAACATTCTGCGAGCTTCAAAATGGAATATTCCAAAGATGCTACTGACGAAATTCTCCCAGAGAAGGAAGACCAATCCAATCAACAGGTAGGATAATATCGGATTGCGACGGGTTTCAGATCCGAGAGTCATCGTGCAAGCCTCCGACGTATTTTCGGGCGGTTCAAATTAGTAGGGATTTTTTGCGTGAGCTTGTTAAGCTGTCGTGATCTCCTCTGCAATTATTGCGCGGTTATTGGTTCTATAAGCATATATTACACGAACGAGGTTGTTACCAACCCCCTTTTTATTTAGTTGCAAAGAACATTCCAGATTGGGTTTCGCCAGTAATTTAGGGAACGTATAATTAACTCTGTGCAATCGGATCGAGTGCAATTCGTGCGCGGGTTGTGTCCGGGCCGGCGAGGGGATGTCCAGTGAAATCATAATGCTCTCTCAACCCTTCCCCTTCCACACCAGCGACAACACAATAGACCCCGACAGTATCCCTACGATCACCGCCAGTGACGCCGGCGTGGACACGTGGAACACGTCCATTAGCAGCATCTTGATCCCCACGAACGCCAGGATCAACGCCACCCCGGATTTCAGGAAGCGGAACAGTCCCATGATGTTGGCCAGCAGGAAGTACAGCGACCGCAGCCCCAGGATGGCGAAAATGTTGGAACTGATGACGATGAAGGTGTCCTGTGTGATGGCTAAAATAGCGGGGATCGAATCTATGGCGAACATGATGTCCGAACTCTCGATCACCAGCACCACGAGAAACAGCGGCGTGGCTGCCAATCCAGCCTGTGTGCGCGAAAAGAACTTGTCGCCTACGTACTCTTTCGTCACCGGGAAAATCTTGCGAAACCAGCGCACAAGAGGTATTTTATCCGGTTCGACCTCTTTTTCGCCTGCGAAAGCCATTTTGTAAGCGCTGTAGAGCAGCAGCAGCCCAAAGGCGTAGATGACCTGGTGGAAGAGATGAATCAGAGCTACGCCGAACACTACGAACAGCAGCCTAAATACAACGGCCCCCGCAATGCCCCAGTTTAAGGCTCGGTGTTGCTGATGTGTAGTCACGCCGAAATAAGAGAAGATCATGATGAAGACGAACAGGTTGTCCACCGACAGCGAGTACTCGATGATGTAACCGGTGAAGAATTCCAGCGCCTTCTGCTGGCCCTTGAAAATGAGAATTCCCGCATTGAACGCCAGCGCCAGAGATATCCAGGCCAGCACCCTGATCAAATCTTTTTTCCGTTGTTTCATGAACTTGGAGGCCTACTTTATTACCACGAATTTGCCGGTCTTGATCTTCCCCTTGCCGATAGTTGTCTGATCTTCCACGCTGAACAGATAAATCCCGCTGACGATCTGCTGACCGTTGCGGCTGTTCAGATCCCAACTCTCGGAATTGGGACTCGTCCAGTGCGTATTCAGATCCCCCATGGTATTGACTTCGATGGAGGAGTGGGGGATGATCTGTACCAGATCGCCTCCCACCGTGTAAACCCTGATCATACACTGGGCCGGCAGGTTGATGAATTCCAGCCGCCGGTCGGTTTGCGGGAAAAACTCGGGCGTACCATCTTCCTGGTTTTCCCAGGAGAGGCCATTGGCGTAGGTGGTTGTGTAATCTAGATACGCACGATAGGGATTGGGCACAACTCCAACTTCATCCTCCGGATTGCCGCCAGGTGCGGCGTAGACGGCGTTGGCGCTGCGAGCAGTTTCCAACGGCGCCGTCCCGGTGCGCGGATCGCCATAATCGAATGAGCAGACGGCGTACCAGCGCGGAAACAGAGGATGGGCGTCATGGATTTCGTAGCGGTAGGTCGAATCCGATTCCCAGAGCATCTCCAACCCAGTATTTTGCCCGCAGGGTTTGCGATAGTAAACCACTCCGTCAATGATAGTATCGGGCGGGGCATTCGTTCGGATATCCGGGTGCGTGACCATGGAATCATTGATCGAATAGTAGGCATAATCCACGCGATCGAATTGCCCTAAAATGTCATAATCGGTCTCCAGGCCGCTGTTGGATACGTAGATACGGTAGCCTTCGAAATCCTGTACACCGGCGAAGGGGTCGTAATAGCCCGGATCTTCGGCGTTCTTTTTCCAATGCAGTAGAACCTGGTCCGTTTCCAAAGTGTAGGATAATTCCGGAATAGGCGGCGGTGGCGGTCCTTTGAAATCAGGAATTCCGTCTCCGGGATCCAGCACATTGTTGTTGCGCGTATAGCCGATGTTCAGATAACCGTAACGCGGATCGAAGACGAATTCCGGTCGCGAGATTTCGTCTTCTCCATAATCCAGACGGCCGTTTCGTTCGGTGCCATCCACATCCGGTCCGGGATAAGGACCTTTGTACTGCCCGAAATAAATGACCGAATCCCCAATGTCTTTAGCATATAGACCGTCGAAACCCACGTCTTCTCCATACCAGCCGTCGCCGTTGGAATCCATCATCTCATTGTCGTAAACGCGCGCCGCCCAGGCGGAATTGTAACGCAGATTGGCGAAATCGAACAGGTCTGGATTGATGTTGTTGGGATTTTCCTGCGGGTTTTTAACATCGTGGAAGTTAGGTCCTGCAATGTATGCTACGGTCATGTGAAACTCCTCGCCGGGGTTCAATCTGTAAACGTCATTGCCGGACGGGTCGGTGTGATCGTATATCCCCAACGGCCCCCAGGAGAGCAGGTAGCGCGTGTCGAATCCATTGGCGATATCGGTGGCGAAGGTGGAGTTGGGTTCGGTTCGCCAAGTGTGAGTTTCCAGAACGTTGCCGGTTTCCGGATCCAGGATTTCCTGAGCGTGATCCGCTATCCAGGCGGGGTCGTTGACAAAGACCTGATCGTGATCGAATTCCCCATTGGACAGGACGAAGTACTTGCGCGCATCCCCCACAGGCGTGCCCCAAGTCCCCGTCCAGTCGCTTTCGGATTGATCGTCCGTCCAAGCGGGGCCGTAATCCAGGTCGGGATTTTCATTGCGAATCCACCAGTTGAAAGAGGTTCTCAATCTGGGGTTGGGAGCTCGAACCACCCTAACGCCGGTAACCGCCGGGCAGGTGAAACTCGGGCCGGAATTGACGCCGATTGGTCGGCCGTCGTTATCGGCGATCCAGGCGGTATTGATGATCAGAGAATCCGGTATCGTGCTGCCATCCGGCAGGATGCGGTCGAAGTAATACCACTGCTGAAAACCGCAGATATCATCATTCTTCGGTGTAACCTCCCCTTCCCAGCCCACATCGCCGTCAATGTAGTAACCTACGTACAGGTTTTTCAGGAAATTTGTGGCGATGTTCTTGACCACATAATCAATCAGGATGAATTCTCGAGCGTAATTGAAAGACCATGAGTAGGAGCGCTGTTCCACCCGAATTCCCAACGGGAAATGTGGGCCGTCAACGATGTCAGGCTGGACCCAAAACGACTCGGTCAAGGTATCACAGTATGCCGCCAGGAAATCCTGTTCGGCGATGGCCAAGGAATCGAAAACCGGTTCTCCCAGGCGATTGAAAGTGTTGGGTGTAGTGGATCGTTCTCGAATGCCGTGCTCTTCTTGCGGCGATTCTCCCGTGACGCCCGGTTGGAACTCCTGACCTTCCACCCAACCCGCGGTGCCAATGGAAACCCGCGGGAACTCAAAGCCGCCTTCCTGCACCAAGGCTCCGACCCAGAGGCCTCCCTGGTATAAATACTGCACATGGGAGCTGCCGGGGTACTCGCATTGCGGCGCCCATTGGCCGGGGTACTCGGGGTCACTCATGGCCATAGTGGAAGATTGATTGAAGTTGCCGATAAAGCCCCAGTTGGTGACCGTCAACCACAAGTTGCCCTTGCGATGAGTGCGGTTAGTGCGGGCGATATTGGAGACGTCTATACCGCGCAGAGGGTCCTTGGGATCGAAGGGCGGCCAATCTTCCTTGCCCTGGGAGAAGACTAGGTTCGATAGTAGCAGCGCCAAGAGGCTCAAGGCAGCGATAGTTTTCATGGTTATCCCAGATAAACCGATTTCACCAGGGTGATACTCTATAACGGGAACACGAGGTGCGTCAGCCGGTTATCTAATGAAAGCCGGATCATGATCGCGGTAATCCACAATATACTTTCAATAGGATTCACTTGTCAAGGGAAAGTTCCAAGTCTCGTGATGGAAAGTCGGTCATAAGTTCATCCGCGGGCCGAATTACGCTTCCAGCCGGTGAGGGATCGCTATTGGAACGGCTGCGGCAGGGGGGATTTCACTTGCGTGCGGACTGCGGCGGGGAAGGTTCTTGTGGACGCTGCCGAGTTCGATATTTATCCCCGGCGCCTATTCCGGATGAAGATGAAACCGATCTTTTCACAACCCTGGAGATCGCCGCCGGTTGGCGTCTGGCCTGCCGCCACGTGGACGAGGTTGCCGAGGTGGAAATAAACGCAGACTGGGAGCCGATCTTCCAACTTGAATCCTCCGGGTCAATTCCGTCTGAAGCAGTGCTTGGTCTGGCAGTGGACATCGGCACCACTGGATTGGTGGTTGCTCTGGTGGACAAGAGCACCGGTAAAATTCTGCTAACCGCTCGGGGGTATAATCCGCAGCGCGCCTGGGGAGCCGACGTGATGACACGCCTGGTATCCGCCCGTGATCCTGCCGCGCTGAATCTGCTGCAGCAGGCCGTTTTAAACTCAATTCAGGGTGCCTACGCTACTCTTCAAGCTGAGTCACCCCCCTTTTTATGGGGGGGCGGGGGGAATCGAATCCCATCTTTGGCTGTAGGCAACACCGCCATGATCCACCTGGCCGCCGGCGTCCCCGAGACCACCCTGTCCGTGTTTCCCTTCCATTCGCCTTTGGAAGAGCGAGGGAGTAGTTATGTGTCAACGGAGGGAATGTCGTTACAATTGGCTGGCCCGGTTTCGGGATTCGTGGGATCGGATCTGTTGGCGGTACTGCGCGCGCTGAATTTACATTCCGCTTCTCCCCTCCTCAACAAGGAGGCGCAGGGGGGTGGGGGAGATTTTAAACCGCCTACCCTCATCATGGATCTGGGCACCAACAGCGAGATAGCGCTGTGGGATGGCGAAGGCTACTGGGTGACTTCTTGTGCCGCCGGACCGGCTTTCGAAGGCGGAGGTATTTCCTGCGGTTCGCCAGCGGGTCCGAGTGTGGCAGTAGACGTGCAAAAAGATGAAGGAAATTGGAAGTTCTCGCCGGAAGGCCTATGTGTCGGCCTATGCGGATCGGCGTTAATCGCGCTGCTAGCGCAACTGATTCGCAGTGGGGAAATGGATCATTCCGGCAAGTTGGTTCGGAGCCGCACTATCGTATTGCAAGATGATCCGCCCCTGAAGCTGACTCAAAAAGACGTGCGTTCTTTGCAACTGGCGAAGGGTGCCATTCACACCGGCATCACAGTGCTGGCGAGACGCGCCGGATTAACATTGGATGCGATCCGTCGGATCGTTGTCACCGGAGCTTTCGCTCGCAGCCTGAAGGCGGATGACCTGAAGGAGATCGGTCTGATCCCTTTCGTTGCTCCCCAGGTGACCTTCATGAACGACGGCGCGCTGCAAGGAGCCGCTCTGGCGCTGGCGGACGAGGAAGAGCCGTTCTCTTCGATTCGTCCCCTGATCCAGGTTGTCAACCTTGTGGACGAACCGGACTTCCAGGATCTCTTCGTGGCGGGGGTGGAACTTAAGCCGATGGAATCGCCTAATTCGCCGGAGTAAACCGGTAGGCAACTCCCTCGATCACTGCGATAATCGTTTCATGCGGTGCAAAGGTTAAATATTGTGCCTGGTCTGGGAAACGTCCTGCCAGCTTGATGAACTCCTCAGAAAGCTGCTTAACTTCCGTTAGTTTCATTCCTTCCTTATACTGCGAATCCTGCCACCTGGCCGGTTTGTGGAAAAAGGTCTTGGCGCCGATGATCTTGACGGTTTCCACCTGTACGCGCGTCCCGGTTCTATCATAGTACGCCGCCTCGGGCGTCGTTTGATTCAGCGCCTGCATCTCATGTGACTGCATGGACTGTGAAACTCCCGCTGAACCGGACTGTATGGATAGGGTTTCCCCCAACGAATGCAATTCTTCCGCCACCGGTTTGGGTACGGCAATATCCACATCCTCTTGCGCGAGAAAACTGGTGTATTGTGTCATGATTCCGTAGCGAGTTGATAGCGCCACTATTTCATCTATTGTTTCCTGATTGGAGCTGTTCAAGCGGATCTGCTCGATCAGCGCTCCGATCTTTTTCTGCGCCCACAACCTGGCTACGAAAGCAAACTCTTCGCGGTCCGTACGCTCGGCGAAATTCACGTTGTAGCTGTATGCCGGTTTCTCTTGCCCCGTTTTACCCGTCAGTGTTATCGTTTTCGATCCGGTGTCACGGTAGCGCCCCGTCAACACCAATTGACTACCATGGAATACATCCGGCAATGATTGCGGATAACTGTCCCGTACTCTTACGCCCCCAAAATCCAGCGACGGGTCGGTCAAAGCCGGGCTCTGAATTTTCGAGTACAGGCTGGAGACCTTATCCTCCATATCCTGACCAGGTGGCACATAATCCGCCAAACCGAAATTGTCCGCGCCCAGGCGATCCAACAGCACCGCATTGACGTCATAACCCACGCCGAAAGCAAACAACCTGGTGCGCTGTTTATTCGCAACTTTAGCGTCGGCGGCTATTTTATTCAGATCGGTGGTGCCGGCGGTTGGCAACCCGTCGGTAAGGAAAATCAGATACCCAGGCCGATCATTCTTGGAGAATTGTTTTAACGCTGTCGTCAACGCTTCATGGATGTTGGTGCTGCCGTTGGCTTCAACTTTGTCAATCCGACTTAAAGCATCTTTGAGAGCGAACTTCCCGCAGGGCTGCAAGCGATCCCATACGGGATCAACGGAAGAACTGTAGAAGATAACATTGAAGTGATCATCAGGATTAAGCCGCTCGACTATGAATCGGCCCGCCTTTCGAGCTTGTTCGATCTTTTCGCCAGCCATGCTCCCGGAGACGTCTATCACCAGTATCAGATCCTTGGGCAGGATCTTCTCATCTTTCCGAACCGGTTGCGGGCTGGCCAGGAATAGAAAATAGCCATCTTCGGATGGCTCAGGCCGGTATGTGAACAGGGTCGCACCCATGCGGTCATCCGAGAGTTTCCAGAACAGGCGGAAGTCGTTGGCCGGGCGCACGTTTTCATCCGCCCAGTGGCCTTTTACACGTCGGTCGCCGTCCCAGGTCAACCTCACATTATGTGTAGGCGAATAGACGTTCTTAAGCGGAGTGTGATCCGACAGCGAGAACTCGACACGGACCTCGCCCAGTACCTTCTTGGAAAACTTCTCAGTGTTTAAAGGATAGCGATATTCGATCAGTCCGTTATCGGCCGTCAGCAACTCAGTATAGACCAATTTGACCGACCTCAAACCTTTCGCGGGCAGGGGGAACACGTTGGTCTGAAACATCCCCTCGCCAATATATTCGAGCAGTGCAGGATCACGCTGCCGGCGTACGATATTCTCGTAAATCTGGCGAGCTTGGGCTTTATCCATGATCTTGCCATCAATCTCGCGTCCCTCCACCGTCAGCGAGAATTTGCTGACGACGCTGCCTCGCGGCAGCGGAAAAACGTACTGCACCTCGACCAATTGATTCAATTCGTTACTGAAAGCTTGCTCCACCGTCGTGACCGCCGCCTGCCCCTGGATATCCGTGTGCACGCGGTGGTACTGCACACTATAGAAATTGCCCAGACGCGCAATGGGTAGTTCCGGCGGCAGCACCGGGACGATGACACCGTCCGCCCAAAGCATAACGGGCCCAAGCAACATCAAGCACAGTGAGGAGAAGATCTGAAGCATTCGTTGACGTTTCATGATAACCTCCATTTGATGGAGAAAGGGGATCAAAGGATTGCCTACTTTAGCTAAAACGGCGAGCATCACGAATGTTCCTGAAAATTGTGGAGGTGCAAAAAATTGCACAGGAATGACTCGGGGCGAAAAGTACCGGAATCTATTCCGGTGGTGGCCGCGAAATCTCTTGCTTTTTTATGGCGGAATAAGTATAATTACATTTGTTTCTAATTCAGGACTACATCATGAACTCAATCTACCCCCTTCTCATCAACGGCGAACCAGTCGCCGGAGCTCAGATCAAGCCGGTGATCAACCCCTACGATGGCAAGCCGGTGGCGGAAGTCCATCGCGCCGACGCCACCCAGGTGACTCAAGCCATACTGGCGGCTCAGAACGGTTTCGAGAACACTCGCAAACTGCCGGCCTACAAACGCGAAGACATCTTGCGGCGCACCAGCGATCTGATCAGGTCGCAATCCGAAGAGCTGGCTCGCGCCATCTGTCTGGAAGCCGGCAAGCCGATCCGCGATGCTCGCGGCGAGGTGGAACGCGCCGCCACGACATTCTCGCTGGCTGCCGGCGAAGCCGTGCGCCTTCACGGCGAGATCCTGCCGCTGGACGTCAACAAGCTGGCCGGAGACCGGCTGGGATTGGTGCGAAGGTTTCCATTGGGGGTTATCAGTGCCATCAGCCCGTTTAACTTCCCTTTAAATCTGGTGGCTCACAAAGTAGCCCCAGCCCTGGCGGCTGGCAACTGTGTGGTGTTGAAACCATCATCTGCTACACCCATCACCGCCCTGATGCTGGGTCAAATTCTGTTGGAAGCAGGACTACCCAAAGAGGCTCTTCATATAGTTTCCTGTTCGCCGTCAGCGGCGGAACCGCTGTTGACGCACCCTGCCGTGAAAATGATCACGTTCACCGGCAGCCCTGCTGTAGGTTGGGGGATCAAATCCCGAGCAGGAAAGGCGCGGGTTACTTTAGAACTGGGAGGCAACGCTGCTGCTGTCATCGAACCGGACGCCGATCTGGAACATGCCGCCGCCCGCTGCGTGGTAGGAGGTTATTCCTATGCCGGGCAGATTTGCATCTCATTGCAAAGACTCTACTTGCACGAATCTATCGCCGACCGTTTCCTGGATCTTTATACCCCCCAAGTCCAGGCGTTGAGGGTTGGCGATCCTTCCGATGAGAGCACCCAACTGGGGCCCATGATTACCGAAGAGGCAGCTATCCAGACAGAAACCTGGGTGCGCCAGGCATTAAACGCTGGAGCCAAGCTCCTGACCGGTGGAGTGAGACGGGGCCAATTCTATGAACCGACGATTCTGGCAGAAACGCCGTCCGATCAGCCGGTAACATGCCAGGAAGTCTTTGCGCCGGTAACCGTGGTATATCGTTATAGCGATTATGGTCAGGCTCTTCAAGCCGTGAATGATTCTGATTTCGGCCTGCAGGCTGCCGTTTTCACGCAGAATTTGAACAAGATCATGACTGCCTTCAACCGCCTCGAAGTGGGCGGAGTAATCGTCAACGATGTCCCCACTTTCCGCGCCGACAACTACCCCTACGGGGGAGTCAAGGCTTCCGGGATGGGGCGAGAAGGCGTGCGCTATGCCATAGAGGAGATGACAGAACTGCGCACTCTGGTTGTGCATAATTCGCGGTAATGTGCTCCAGAACACAATAAAGCTGGAATTCAGGGGATAAATTATCTGTTGGCATAGATCATCCCCTCTATTCGAGCTATGAAAACACGTCCCTCGTCTACGGCTGCTCCCTACCAGGGAGAGACAAGGGCCCATTTAAAATCTTCGCCCGGCAACATTAAGCGTAGTATCCTATTGGTGGACGACGAAGATTATATGTTGGCCCTGTTGAAAGAGATTGTCCAGATGCTGGGCTATCGTCCGGTTACCGCCGCCAGCGGTAATCAAGCGCTGGAACGGCTCTCTTCCGGTGCGGTGGACCTGGTCATTACCGATATGAATATGCCGGGCATGTCCGGCCTGGAGTTGATGTCCCGCGTAAAGCAAACCACCCCGCAAATGCCCGTGGTGCTTATATCGGGTTACGGCCTGGAACACGCGGCCATGACGGCTCGCAAGCACCACGCTGACGGATTCATCGGCAAACCATTCCATTTGGAAGACCTGCGTCACTGCATAGAACAACACCTCAAATAATATCCCCCCAGGAACCTCTCAATCCTCCCGTGCGTTTATCATTCTGCTTTGTATGTTGTGCCCTCTAAATGTTAGCTCTGAATGGACGAGGCTTAGATGCTCCTGTTTTTAACATCATTTTTACTACTTTACGGCGGTCTCCATGCTTATGGTTTTTTCAAGGCCAAGGCGGCGTTATCCTTGACTCCCCCCATAGCCATTCTATTGGCTGTTTTTATGGTTATCGTGGTATTAACGCCGGTCATCGTGCATTTTCTGGAAAACTCCGAACTGATAGGTTTATCCCGTTTCAGTGCATACGTGGGATATACCTGGATGGCGTTGATCTTTTTGTTTTTCGTAGGCGGAATCATCATTGACGCCTATAATTTGATCACACGCCTGATGGAATTCGTCCTGGGTGGTCATTTATCGAGCCTCTATCCATCAACACGCCTGCAATTCTTCCTGCCTTTCGGCTTGTCGTTGTTGGTGGTCATGTACGGCTTCATTGAAAACTCGCACATTCGTATCGAGAAACTGACGATTCCCACCTCCAGCATACCCGCCTCGGTGGGGACATTGAAAATTGCCCAAATCTCCGATGTACATTTGGGTCTTTTGGTAGGGGAGACTAAATTAAAGAGGATATTGGACCTGGTATCCGCCCAAAATCCCGATGTACTCGTGTCTACCGGCGATTTGGTGGATGGCGAGATTTGTAAAAATGACCGGATGGTAGAGATTCTACGAGGAATCAGTCCACCCTTAGGCAAGTTCGCCGTAACCGGGAACCATGAATACTATGCGGGGGTGGATCGCGCCGTGAAGTGCATGCAGGAGGGGGGATTCAAGGTATTACAAGGGGAATCGGTTGATTTGGGAGGCATGATTCACATTGCCGGGGTTGACGATCCAACGGCGAAATCATTTCATCGCTTCAATGGCATCACCGAAAAGAGTCTGCTTTCCGGGATTGCAGCACAGAACGGTTCGGCTAATCCCCGCCAATTTGTTTTATTACTAAAACATCAGCCGCGGATAGACCGTGAAACAGTGGGGTTGTATGATCTACAACTCTCCGGGCACACCCACAAAGGGCAAATATTTCCATTCTCGCTACTGATTAAATTGGCTTTTCCGCAGGATGCCGGTCTCCTAAAACTCACTCAGGGATCAAATATATACATCAGCCGAGGCACCGGCACCTGGGGTCCGCCTCTTCGTTTCCTGGCGCCGCCGGAAATAACCATCATTGAACTCGTTCACGCGCCTGAGAAGCCAGCTTTCGAAGAAGGTTAATGGGGATCAATCAACTTGGGGTGGAATGGTCAATCTTTTCAAGACAAGCAATGTCACATCATCCTGGGGAGTACCACAAAATTCTCCCACCGCTTTCAAGACTGCCTGTTGAATGGCCTGAGGGTCACGGTGGCAATGCTCTCTAAGTAGCTCGATGAAGCGTTTTTCACCGAATTCCTGATCTTCTTGATTGGCAGCTTCCACGATGCCATCCGAGTACATCGCCACTATTTCCCCCGGATTTAATTCGATCCGACCGGAGAGGTAGAGCGAATCCTGCACGATGCCGAGAGGCAAGCCCCCCTCCGTTAGTTGTTCCATGCGACCATTTCCACACAGAATGGGTGGATTATGTCCGGCGTTTACGTAGATAAACTCGCCGCCTGGATCAAGCCTGCCAAAGAAGAAGGTGGCAAAGATTTCCGGATCGGTATTGGCGTAAAGTACGCGGTTGAGTCGAGCGATCAGATCCTCCACCGCCAATCCCGATTCGGACAAAGTATGCAACGAGGCCTGCAAATTCGCCATCAGCAGGGCCGCCGGCATCCCTTTGCCGGAGACGTCGCCTACTACCATGTCCACCTTTCCCGCTTGCTCGGACAGAAAATCATAGTAATCCCCTCCGACTTGTTTTGCCGGCATCGAGGTTGCAGCCAAAGAGTACCCCGGGATGATGGGCAACGCTTGCGGTAGAAGCTTCAATTGAATGGCACGCGCGGCTTCTAATTCACCCTCCAGCCGCTCTTTATCTTTGATCTCTTCCAACATGCGACCCAGGTCTGAAGCCATAGCATTGAAGGAGCCGGCCAATTGCCCCAGTTCATCATTGGACTTTATGAAAATTCGGGCGTTTAAATCACCTTGACCAATTCGTTGTGTTCCTCTGCGCAGGAGACCGACCGAATGAGTAATGCTACCCGCCAAACCGAAACCGATCATCACCACCAAAATCAAGATCGCTCCCAGGATTAAAGTCAACGCTACAAAGATGTATAAGTAGACCCGGTTGATGATTGTATCCGATGAAAATAAGTTCGTGAATAGCGTTTTTGGGGAGATTCTTATCGTGAAAAGTATATTGGATTGCTTAACCTCGTCCCTCTCACTGTAAACAATGCAGGGAACCAGGATGGGCAACGAGATGAGATGCAATCCCGATTTAGATCCGGAAACCGTGTCAGTCCGGAGTATTTTACCATTGGCGCTACCGGAAGTCGTAAATTCAAAGGCCTGTAATCCTCCAAAGCGAATTCTGACGTCACCATCGGGATGCACCGTTAAATCCATCCCGCACTGCAATTTTAAGCGCAGTAAATCGTCCAGGGTAAATTCGCGGAAAACGCCAATGACCCATTCACCCGAGGCTGCCCATTGTGTCATATAATAGACGCTATCAGCCATGAACAATCCGTTGAAGTGATCCTGCCCCATTGATTTCAGCAAGCTGTCGGCGACGTGAAACTGAGGAAAGGGTGTCTGCACGAAATACGCCCCGCCTCCGGATCGGTCCTGGTGACCGATGTCGAACAGCACCGCCGAAATACCCTCCTCCGTCATGCGCTCAACCAGCCGGTTGCCGGGCATCATGGGATTCATACCGCCGCGTAGATCCAGACGATCCAACAGACTGGAAGCGCGAGTTGAAATCAACTGCGTGATGAATTTCTGGTAGTAACTTCCGATCGTAAAAAGATAGCCACAGAATAAAAGTACTGCCAATAACAGCATGGGGATTACGCTGCTGAAGAGATAGGATATCATCAATTTGGTGCGGATCCGCACGGAAGATCGTAGCCATTCCGCTACCGGGTGCAATAAAATCTTTAGAGGTAGAAGGATGAGAAGAGCGGCAATAAGGCGTCTAAGTGACTGCGTCAGACCATCGAATACGGGCGCTAGACCGCTCTGAAGGCTTTTATAGCGCTCTATCTGGTCTTCGCCCTCGGTAATGACGACGTCGGCATCGGAATTAACGTTTGAATTTGCCGCCAGAAAGATGAGCGCCAAAAGACAGAATAGGGCCAGTATGATTTTGTCACGACGAGAGATGTGAGTGCATTCCTCAAACTTAAAAATCCATGATCCCAGGAGGAAAAATATTAGGAACTGAAGGCCTCCCACAAGATTCAACAAAGCCGCCAATGTAACCAGTATTATGCTGAAGATCAACAATCTCTTTTTGTCCCAGTCTCCTGGTGATAGTCGCACTAATTGCAAAAGCAGGGTCAGGAGAATAAACAAGACTGCTGCAAGAGCTGGGAAAGCGGGCCAAATCAACAGATTGATCGAGGCGGGAGAGGTTGCCAACAATTTGAGGAGGGTAATGAGAATGAAAACGAGAATCGCCAGCCAGAGGAGTCGCCGTAATCGCGGGATCTCTTCGACCGAATTGTCCACTTCCCCCCGATGACGCTGCAACAATCGGAGGTATAAGCCCGCCGAAAACAGGACCAATACCGACGCCGCCAGGTTGAAGCTCTCACCCGGAATCAGACTCTGCCCCGCTACAGCCAACAACAGCGGTACTAATGCCGGCAGCAGGACGCTTCGCAGAAAGCGTGTTGAGAGCAGGATCAATTATTCACCCTGACCTTGAATCTGAGTCACCAGCCTATTCATGACTTCTTCGGCCCCCAGATGCGCGAGGACTACTTTGAGTTCTGGCCCGCCAACACGTCCGGTCAATGCGGCTCGCAACGGCATCCAAAGATCTTTGCCCTTAATTCCCGTCGCCTTACCAACGTCACGCACTGCACCCAATAACGCCTCGGCATCAGCCTGAGGCATCTTTCGCCAGGCTTCGAGTACTGGGGGCAAAGCCTTGGCCGCAGCTTCTGAGGCCAGCCATGCTCTCGCCTCCTCGTCCGGTACCGGTCGCTCATGGGCGAAAACCAGGAGCTTGGCGGGTAACTCATCCAGTCGGTGTAATCCCTGCCGAACCGCTTCCAGCGGAGCTTGTAAGCGCTCTGGTAACAGCGCTTCGAACTCCATGCCTTTCAAGAACGGTCGCGCGTGGAATGCCAATTCTTCTGGAGTCAGCGATTTTATATGTTCGCCGGAAAGCCACTCCAGCTTGACAGGATCGAACACCGCCCCGGCTTTGCCCACGCGAGTCAGATCGAAGGCTTCCACCAAGTCGGCGAATGCGAAGAAATCGCGGTCGTCGGAAGCATGCCAACCCAGCAGCGTTACATAATTCACCAGCGCTTGAGGCAGGATGCCTCGTTCCAGCCAGGCCATAACCGACCCTGTCCCCTCGCGCTTGGAGAGCTTCTGCCGTTTCTCATTCAAAATCAGCGGCAAATGCGCGAACTGCGGCGGTTCCCAGCCTAAGAAGCGGTACAGTAGCAGATGTTTGGGCACCGAGGGTAGCCACTCCTCACCCCGGATTACATGGGAGATCCGCATCAAATGATCGTCTACAACATTGGCCAGGTGATAGGTGGGGAAGCCGTCGGATTTGACCAGGACCTGATCGTCAATATCCGTTAATGGGAAGGTCAGGTCTCCCCAGATCAGATCGTTATGGACGATATCGCCGTCCAGAGGCACGGACAGCCGCAGCACGTGGCGCTCGCTCAGCATTCGCTCTCGCGCCTGCTCGTCGTTCAAGCCTCGGCAAAGGTGATCGGATCCCTGCACGAAGCCTCGCGAGCGCTGCTCTTCGCGCATTATTTTCAGTTGCTCTTCAGTGCAGAAACAGGGGTAAGCGTGACCGGATTCCAGAAGTTGCTGCGCGAAACGGCGGTAATGCTCCAACCGCTCGGATTGAATGTAGGGTGCATAATCGCCGCCGAGGTGCGGGCCTTCGTCCGGGTCCAGGCCGCAGATTTCAAGAATGCGGACGATGGTTTCGACCGCGCCGGGCACGTTGCGTTCCCGGTCGGTATCTTCGATGCGAAGAATGAACCTCCCGCCGGTCTTGCGAGCGAACAGAACGTTGTAGAGCGCGGTACGCAATCCACCCACATGCAGGTCGCCGGTGGGGGAGGGGGCAAAACGGACGCGAGTAGTCATATTGTCATTAGTCATTTGTTATTTTATAATTGTAGCCACCGCCCCACAACTAATCCCTTCCCCTCGTCCTTCAAAGCCCATCCCCTCAGTCGTGGTGGCTTTGACCGACACGCGGTCGGGAGGAATTTTCAGAGCGGCGGCGAGGTTCAGGGTCATCTTCTCGCGGTGCGGTGCGATCTTGGGCTTTTCCAATATGAGTGTCGCATCTACGTTTGAGATGCTGAACCCCTTCTCGCGCAGTAGATCTGCGATTCTCTCCAGCAGCGCCAAGCTGGATATTCCCTTATAGGCCGGGTCGCTGTCGGGGAAGTGCGCGCCCAGGTCGCCCAGTGAGGCCGCTCCCAGCAACGCATCGCCGATGGCGTGGCAGAGCACGTCGGCGTCGGAATGCCCCAGTAGGCCTTTCTCAGAAGGAATGTCCACACCCCCCAGAATCAACTTTCGACCTTCCACCAGCCGATGAGCGTCATAGCCTTCGCCGCAGCGAAAATCCAACGTTCGATTTCGGGACACCATGTTTCGAGCTCGTTCCAGGTCTTCTTGTGTAGTGATCTTGAAATTTTCCGGATCGCCGGTGGTGATCGCCACGCGCGCGCCCGGCAATCGTTCGACATAGGAGACGTCGTCGGTGCCGCTGAAGCCATCAGCAATAGCTCGATCCAAAGCGGTCAGCAGGGTTTCGCGATGGAAGCATTGGGGCGTCTGCATCAGCACATACCGAGCGCGATCCACAGTCCCCGCGGACAACGAATTCTCCCGGCGGCGCAGAGTGTCAGCCAAAGGCAATCCCGGCGCCGAACCGTGATGGTTCTCCAACGCTTCCAGGGTTTCCTGAATAGTTATCGGTTTGATAAAGGGCCGGGCGGCGTCGTGGATGGCGAGGCGGTCGCAGTCATCCGGCAGCTGCGCCAGACCGGCGCAGACGGAATCAGAGCGTTGGGCGCCGCCGGGCGTGACCGCTAAAAGCTTCACTGGAGCATACCGGCGACCCAACCGACGCGCCTGATCCAACCAATCCGATCCGCACACCAGCACAATATGTGAAATGCCCGGGAATTGTTCAAAAGCTCGCAGCGAGTATGCGACCAGGGGTAAGCGGCCCAGTTTCACCAAAGGCTTAGGGATGTCCTGCCCCAATCGAACTCCAGTGCCGCCGGCCACAATAATAACCGAAGCGGCCATCAGAAGACACCCGATTGATTGCTTTTCTTACCCCCCTTATCAAGGGGGGAAGGGAGAATCTTTGTTTTCATAGGATCAACATGGCGTCGCCGTAACTGTAAAAGCGGTAGTTTTTCTTCACGGCATGGTGATAAGCTTTCATGATCAGGTCGCGGTCGGCGAAAGCGGAAACCAGCATTAAGAGCGTGGATCCCGGCAGATGAAAATTAGTGATCAAGCCATCTACGACTTTGAAATTATAAGGTGGATAGATAAATTTGTCCGTCCAGGCGCTTGCCGCGCGCACACCGCCGGTGAAATCGGCGACGCTCTCCAACGCCCGCGTGCTGGTAGTCCC
>JAGVQJ010000057.1 GCA_020051775.1 Calditrichota bacterium
CCCTATTACCATACGACACAGGATCTGATCTCCAACTGTGACATGGCCTTTGCCACCGACGTTACACGGGCGGCGCTGGCGGCGCTGGCGGATTTTGCCGGACCGCTGGGCAGCGGCACCACGGTCAGCGGAGCGGTATCCGGAATCTGGACCGCTTCTAATGGCCCCTACTTCGTGGCCGATACCATCCATGTTCCCGAAAACTCTAGTCTCACGATCCAACCCGGCGTGTTGGTGGTCTTCCAGGGGCGTTTCCCCTTGCGGATTTTGGGCAATGCCACGCTCAAGGCATTGGGGACCTCTCAAGCGCCCGTGATATTCACTTCGACCGACCACATCAATGGCTGGGCGGGGTTGCGGTTCCTGGAGGCTTCCGATTCCTGCCGCTTGGAGTACTCCACGATATCTTATGCCCTTAATGCCGGGGCTTCCCAATACACCATCGGCGGAGGCGTTTTCTGCGATCAGACGAACGTGACCTTCGACCATTGCCTGATTCACCACTGCCAGGCGGTGAATGGCGGAGCGCTGGCGTTGGAAAATAATTCTCACGCCCAGATCTCATATATCACCATAACCGGCAACAGCGCCCAGCAGGGTCCGGGGATTTATTGCGAAGCTTCTTCCCCGGTGATCACCAACAGCATCCTGTGGGACGCGGGTGGCGAGATTTACGCCGCCGGAAGTTCCAATCCACAGGTGATATACAGCGACGTCTTCGGAGGTTACTCCGGTTCAGGCAATTTAAATACTGACCCGCTGTTCGTGGATCCGGCCTCGGGAAATTATCACCTGCAGTCCGTGGTAGGCAGCTACAGCGGCGGAGCCTGGGTGGCCAATCCCGGCTACAGCCCTCTGATTGACGCCGCCGATCCGGCCGCGCCATTCAACCTTGAACCTGAACCCAACGGCGACCACGCCGATATGGGATCGTACGGCAACACTCCTCAAGCGTCGTTATCGCTGCAGGATCCGCATTATGCTTTCGGCGAAGTCAGTGGAAATTGGACAACAGTCCACAGCCCCATGCACGTCATCAGCGACATTTACGTCCCGGCGGGGCAGACATTGAGCATCAGTCCAGGCGTGCAGGTGATCTTCGAAGGGCAATACAGCTTGAGCATCTCCCAAGGAGCAAGCTTGATCGCGGAGGGGACACCTCAGGACAGTATTTTCTTCGTCCCGGCGAACACCTCCCAAGGATGGGAAGGCCTGCGCTTCAATCAGGCCGGTGATTCCTGTCGTCTGGCCTTCTGCCGTCTCAGCTACGCTACCTTAAGTAGCGGCAACGGAGGCGGCATTCATTGCGACAGTTCCTCGCTGGTCATCCACAACAGCACGATTGAGCACTGCCGTGCCAACAATGGCGCTGGTCTATACGCAGTCGGGAGCGATCTGGAAATATCCGGATGCCTCTTTACCGCCGATTCCGCCGCTGGTGGAGGCGCTCTGTACGCTCAGAATTGCCAGCTTGCGATCAGCACAAGCTCATTCCTGGATAACAGCGCCACCAACGGAGCTGCCCTCTCCCTCTGGTTCGATCAGGCCCAGATCAGCAATTGCGTGTTTGCGCAAGATACCGCCTCGGCTTACGGCGCGGCCATCTACAACCTGAACACCAGCCTGACCTTGACCAATTGCGTTGTGGCCGATAATCGCAGCAATCCAGTCGGCGTCAGCGGAGCCATCCACGCTTTGGGCGCTTCAACGGTCGCAGTGCAAAACTGCATCCTGTGGAATAACGCGCCTCAGCAGCTCTCGGCGATATCCGGCGCGACGGCTCAGGTGAATTATTCCGACGTGATGGGCGGATGGACGGGAACAGGCTCGGGCAATCTGGACGTAGACCCCGCCTTCCAACCCGGACCTTTCAGCGCCTGGCAACTGGCGGCAACATCCCCCGTAGTGGATGCCGGTAATCCAGATCCCGCTTTCAATGACCCCGAAGACCCTTTAAATCCTGGGCAGCCTCTCTACCCCGCTCTTGGAACACTGCGCAACGATATGGGCGCCTACGGCGGGCCGGGCGCGTCCGGAATCCTGAGCACGCCCGAACAACCGCAACCGCCAACGCCGCCGCGCACCTTCAGCTTGTCTCAGAATTGGCCCAATCCGTTCAATCCGACGACGGTAATCAGCTATCAGCTCGCAGCTTTCAGCCATGTCAGGTTAAAGGTCTACGATACTGCCGGGAAGTTGGTAACCACGTTGGTGGAGGGACAACAGGAGATGGGAACACACACCGCGACGTTCAATGGATCAAGTTTGGCATCGGGGGTGTATTTGATTCGGTTGCAGGCGGGAAAATTCACCGCCACAAGGAAGCTAATTCTGCTGAAATAAAAATTGTCCAGCAGCATAGTCCGCCCGTTGGCGGAATGGTGCTGCTGAAATAGTTGCTGGTCGCTAGTGGCTGGTTGCTGGTGGGGGCGCACGGTGTGCGCCCCTTTTTTTTCCGTTGTGTCAGATCCTTAGCGAAGCGGTGACCTGACACTGGATGGATTTCTGATCTGACCAAAAAATAATGCTTGACAAGATTGTGAAATTTTGTTATATTGGGGGGAATTGATTTGGACGGTGTTTGTAAAGCCTTCGAGGGATTAGTCTAATAGGAGGTTCAGATGAAGAGAAACATCGCCGTTTCTTTTTTGACCTGCTTGCTTCTGATCGTGGTTGCCCCATTGCCCGCCATAACCGCCAACCATGACCTCGCCATAGATGAAATCACTATGTCGCCGCAGTTCCCCTCAGTCGGGGAAAGCGCGACAGTGACGGTATCAGTAACGAATCGTGGAAATTTGACCGAGACCGGCGTAAGTTTTAAGGTCGTCATTTTCGGTTTTGACGTGACTCGCACATTCACGATTCCCACCCTTGCTCCCCATTCAAGCCAAACGATCTCCTTCTCGTGGACTCCGACGCAGATGCCTGCCAATGGAGAGGTACGCATTCGTGCGACGGTGGAACCGGTACCCGGCGAGACGGAAGTGGATAACAATGGGATGGATTATGCGAATACCGGTGGGGTAAACTTTGTATCCGATGCTCCTTGGCGAATCGAACAAAACTCTCTGATCCCATTTAGTTTCATGATTACCGACGCGGGGACCCGACCGTTGAATCTGGATTCTATCCTCATCTATGATGTAACTAACGGCTCTTTCATTTGGGGAAATTATTTTAATCATGAGCGTATAGGCGATGAAGCAAGTGAACAGATCCTTTGGGTATATGCTGTCTCAATTAATTCCAGTAGTTTCCAGCTCCAGAATGGCGTAATTAACGCTCGCTGCCGCTTTAAGCTGGTGGGCAATCGCCAACCCGACGACAAGTTCCTAAGAATCTATGTTGGCTCGTACAACCTGCCATCCCTGCCGGAATGGTATGCAGGTGATACCCACTTCCATACAATGTATTCACGTTCAGGCCAAGCTGGTCTAGCGCAAGGCATCCAGGATGTGGAGTTCGGCGCACCGTTATTTTCGAGTTATAATGCCTTAAGCGCTATCGGTTTGAACTGGGTCACGATCAGCGACCATTCATGTTATTTGGACGAACCGCCATATCAGTGGGAATATACCGTGCATGGTTCCGCAACTCAAATCGTCAATCCGGGCGCCAATAAATGGGTAAGTATGGCGAGTGAAATCTCTGCATTAAACTCAGAACATCCTGAATTCCGATTTATACAAGCTGAAGAAATTACCATTGAAGGCACGACTCCATCCCAAAATCCACTGATTCCCAATGGTGGCAAAACTCTTCACTATCTTTACTATGATGAAGACTACATTGCCGCAGGCAATTCGGGTACTTATGTTCCGTTCATCGTTGAAGAATTTCCTGCTTCGATGACATTGGCAGAAGCGCTCACGTCGACACTGAATAACGCCGGATTTGCTTTTGCCGCGCATCCGAAGAACAGAAACGGATTGAAAATGGTCAATGGCACATCCTGGGAGATGAGCGATTATACCCCTTCTCTTGCGAATTTTGCCTTTTCAGGCCTGCAAGTTTGGAACACCCGTAAAAGCACTGAAAATGCTGCCAATGAAAATAGCCCATTCGAATACTGGTCGAGTCATCCCACAGATCCATTTATTGAACTTGATCAAGGCGTGCCCGTTTGGGATGGATTGCTTAGTGATGGATTGACTGAAAACACGATCCCTTTGCAAGACCCGCCACGTCGGATATTTATTGAAGGAGGTAGTGACGCTCACGGTGATTTCAATTATCAGGTCTCCTATGGTCTTGTTTTCGGATTTTTGCCTCAGGTCTGCGCCAATAACAACGCTGCTGGAAAAGTGCGGACACTGGCATATTGCCCACCGCCCATCGGATTCACGGACGAGGCAGTGAAAACGGCGTTGAAAGATGGGCATACCATTTTAACGGACGGACCGCTTGTGAATTTCGGTATTGACGTAAACGGAGATGGAGATCTGACCGATGCAGAAGATATGATCATCGGAGAAAAGAGCGTGCTTACGACCAACCAAGTCACCAATGCACAACTTCTCTTTATGTGGGAATCTACGCCGGAATTTGGACAGATTGACGAAATCAAAGTCTATCGCGGCACGCCGACCACGGGGCAGACACCTGACCCCGTACTTACATTTACTCCACAGGGCGGATCTGGCCAGATCTCCTATGATTTGCTCACATATTTCCCCACAACAACGGCTGAATATCGCTATTTGCGTGTAGAGACAAGAAGCCATGTTGGACAAGAGAACTATCGCTGTTATACGAATCCTATTTGGCTCACAGTACAAGAGATTCAAACCGTTAGTGGTGATGTATCTGGTACTTGGCCAGCAGGCACTACCTACCACGTTATCGGTGAAATCAACATCCCCGCCAACCAAACCTTAACCATTGAGCCTGGCGTGCAGGTCATCTTTCAGGGCCCTTACTCATTCACGATTAACGGAACACTAAATGCAATAGGATTACAAGCAGATTCAATAATATTCACTCCACAGAATATAACCGAGGGTTGGCGTGGTCTTATATTTGCTGGACTCAGCGCGTCGCAGCTTTCGTATGCGATTATTGATCATGTGAATACAAATGTCGGCAATCTTGGTGGGGGCGGAATCTTTTGTAATCATTCAAATCCGCTGATTAGTAATTGTACAATTAAAAATAATTCTGTTAGTGGAATTGGAGGATCGCATGCGGACGGCGGAGGAATTCATTGCTATTATTCAAATTCAACCATTATAAACTGTGATATTTTCCAAAATCAAGCAGAAGATGGAGGTGGAATTTGTTGTTGGGTTTCTGATCCAACGATTGAAAATTGCCGCATTTTTGAAAATTCAGCCTCTGCAAGTGGGGGCGGCATTTATTGTGGCTATTCAAATGCCATAGTTAGCAATTGTATATTGAACAATAATACTGCTACTCAAAGCTACGGCGGTGGTGGAATATTTAGTAGCCAATCAAGCGCGGTGATCAAGAATTGCATTGTATGGGCCAATTCGTTACCGGCGATTCGTGTTTACACTGGAAGTATAAGTATAAATTATTCGGATGTTCAACAAGGTTGGCCCGGCACCGGCAACATCGGTGATGACCCGCAATTCATTCAAGGCTATCATCTAAGCCAGGATCCCTGTCAACCAGGTGTTAGTAATCCTTGCGTGAACGGTGGCGATCCCTCCTCGCCCATGATCACCGGCACGACCCGCACTGACGGCGTACAAGACGCAGGCATTGTGGACATGGGGTATCATTATCCAGTCGGTACGAGCCAAATAGCCAGTGCCGCAATTCCAGAAGAAGAGCTAATTAATCCTTCAACCTTCACCCTCCATTCTTCCTCCCCCAACCCCTTCAACCCCTCCACGACCATTCGCTACGACCTGCCGGAAGCGGTCAAGGTCACGCTGAATGTTTATGACGTGCAGGGGCGGCTGGTGGCTTCGTTGGTCAATGGTATGCGCGAGGCCGGGAAGCACGAGGTCACCTTCGATGGCTCACTATTGTCTTCGGGAATTTACCTGTACCGCATCAACGCGGGGTCGTGGTCGGCGGTGGGAAAGATGGCGCTGGTAAAATAATTATGAATTATGAGTTATGAATTATGAATAAAAACAAACACTTACAATCATAACTCAGCACTCATAACTCATAACTTGAAAGGCGCTCACGGAGCGCCTTTTTAAATCAGC
>JAGVQJ010000041.1 GCA_020051775.1 Calditrichota bacterium
AACTATAGCAACGCTTTCAATTGGTCGTACATCAACCAACCGGCAGTCACCCTGCCCTCACAAGCATTCGAGTTCACTCCTTCCCAAGCTTTTTCGGGAGGAGCCAAATACTGGTACTTCCTGGGTTATCCTCTGCGCATGGATTACAAGATTTTCGAGGGCCAGCAGATCCTTAGTCCCACGATCCAAGGGATGCGCAATGATGCCGACAATCCCTTGCAAGTCCTGATGGATGACGAGGGTCATTTCTTCGATCCCAACTTCTCGGCAGGTGGCGTGACCAGCACCTTGATATACCTGCAGCCGGGCAAAGGCTATCGCGCCGGATTCAACTATCCACGGAGCGTCACCTGCCCGGGATTTACTCCCGAACAGGCTTACGAACCCAACATGTTTCCACCTTCACCTGATCCTGCCAAGGAAAATGGGAATACCATCTTCAGCGCTGCTCATTTCACTTATAAGTCCCGCACCCAGTGGTGGTATCCCATCATCATTGATTCGGTGGATCTGGGAGAGACTCCCCTGGAAAATGGCGATGAAATCGGTGTGTTCGACGGAAACCTGTGTGTTGGTTCTGTCGTCTATTGCGATTCCTTCCCCCTCGCGCTGACTGCCTGGAAAGATGACATAGCCACCCCAGAGGTGATAGACGGCTACCAGGAAGGTCACGAAATGACCTTCATCTGGTACGACCAATCAACAAATCAGGAAATTACTTTCGTTCCTCCCCCCACCATTCAGTCCGAGGAATTGGACCCTGATCATCCGACGCACTCTGGCTTCGGCGCCGGTTTTGTAGCGTATCGAAGTATGGTAAATGGGGTACAGTCGGTCAACCAGTTGCCGGTGGAATTCAAATTGGGTCAGAATTACCCGAATCCTTTCAACTCGGAAACGGTCATACCCTTGGAGCTACCCCAAAGATCACTGGTCAAAATCGAACTGTTCAATGTGCGCGGTCAATCGCTGGGAGTGGTGTTTGAAGGGATGGAAAATGCGGGCTGGCCTAAAATTAGCTATAATGCTTCCTCCCTGGCCTCAGGTCTTTACTTCTACCGCGTGGAGATTAAGGGCTTGGAAAGAAGCGGTAAGTACCAGAATGTGGGTAAAATGCTCTTGCTAAAGTGAGAAGGTAAGCTTAAATTGACAGGGTGGGGACATACCCCACCCTGTCAGCTTGGGAGATTCGAATATGAGATGGCTGATAATTTTTCTCTACCCTGTATTACTCTGGGCGCAGGATCTCACCTTTTCACCTGAACTTGATTCCATCCCAGTTCGAGTGCAGGGGTACCAGATCCCCGTGCCCTGGACCGGAGGCTATGCCTGGAGCAGCCCTGATTTCTGCGACATTGACGGGGATGGAGATCTGGATCTGTTTATAGGAAGTTCCAATGGAAAAGTCGCTTTTTATCGAAATGACGGTAGTGTCGCGCAATCTTTATTCGCATTTGTAACCGATTCATTTGGTGACATCAATGTCAGTGATTGGATGGGTTATTCCAAACCAGTATTTTGGGACATGGACGTTGATGGCGACTATGACGTGTTTGTGGGCTCAGGCCGATCTTTAGTGCGGGTATACCGCAATATCGGCACGCCCACCGATCCTGTCTTTGAAGTCTATGCGGATACCCTTAAAACCGCAACCGGCAACTGGTTTTACTGCGACCGCCCACAGTTAGTGGATATTGATGCCGATGGAGATAACGATTTATTCTGTGGAAGATACCCCGGCACCATAGATTTCTACTGCAATATCGGAGATTCTACCGCCTACGCTTTTCAACTAGTGCAGCTGGGAATTCAAGGTATTAATGTGGGTGGTTCGAGCGCCCCAGAAATGGTGGATATTGATGCTGATGGCGACCATGATCTTTTCATCGGCAATGAATACGGCCACATCTGGTTTTATCGTAACGACGGTACACCGCAGCAGTACGACTTCACTTTTATTTCCAACAACTGGTTGGGCATAGATGTGGGGGATAATGCTTCCCCGGAATTCTGCGACCTTGATGGTGATAGGGATTATGATCTGTTCATCGGCAAGGACAATGATTATCAACCTATGCCCCCAGGGGCTTTGCACTACTGGCGCAACGACGGCACACCCCAAAGCCACAATTTCGTCCAGGTGACGCAGAGCTATCTGACCTTTGACGCTGGTGAAATCACTCATCCGCTGTTGGTTGACATTGACCATGATGGAGATTTGGATCTATTTTTCATGACTAATGCCAATCTCGGCTGGATGAAGAATATCGGCACTTCTTCAATTCCATCCTTCCAGATTGAGTCTTTCAATCTGCTAAGCTTGCCTCCGGGATCGTTTACCTGCGCCCATCTGGACAGCGACCCTTACCCCGATCTGATCACCGCAGCTGGATGGGCGGGCGTGTTAAGCTTCTGGCACACGGTGGTCAACGGCGGTCAGATCAGCTTCCAATTTATTAGTTCCCTGAACACCGGCTATGCCCCCGGTGTCAGCTTGATCACCGCCGGGGATCTGGACGCTGATGGTGTGGATGAACTGCTGGTGGGGGGGTTCGATTATAGTCCCGGTGATTGGATATTAGCCTTGTATGAAAATCAAGGGTATCCCGGCCATCCCAACTTTGTCTTCCAGACGGCCAATTACCAAGGCCTTGACTCAGTGGGCGTTGATCCCGCCTTGAGCGACGTAGATGGGGATGGAAAGTTGGATTTAATTTTGAAGGAATATGGTGTATTCTATTATTATCATAATGCCGGCACGCCGCAGCAACCTAACTTTGTATTAGCCTCCACCAATTTCCTTGGCGATACCCTTTATGCGCCAGTGGCCATCACCGGCAGTGATATAGATGCCGATGGCGATTGGGACGCTTTCGTGGGCGCTTACCAGGGCGGTATAAAATTTTTCCGCAACGTCACCGGCGAATCCCCCGTCCACCCGGACCCCAAACGCCCTGCGCCCACGCACCCCGTTATCACGCTGCTACCCAATCCGGGCAATTCCACTATAGCCGCAAGCTACAAGCTGCAAGCTGCAAGCAAAGTCAGCCTTAAGGTTTTTGACATTACTGGCAGACTCACCGGTACGCTGTTCTACGGCTTTCAGCTTCCGGGCACATACAGCTACACCTGGGATGCAAGAGAAAAAGCTTCCGGCGTGTACATCCTTCAGCTCGACACCCCCAACCAAAAAGCCACCCAGAAGATCACCATCCTGAAATGATTGTCTCTCATAGTAACGTTTCATCACATTAACGATACATTCATCTTGACGACACTATAATTAGTGCTCACCTACCCATCGTTATGTATATATCGCGCTACATGCTACGCAACGGGACTCCAATCTGGGATTTACCCTCCGACTTTCTGAACACCCCCCCCACTTAACATTTGTTTTTATAATACTTCCGTGCGAGCGAGACGATGGAACCCCGCTTTCTGCATTCGACCTCCTACCTTGCTTTTCGGTTTGCCAAACGACACTGAAAAACACCCCCCAGGGGTTTCCAATTAAGCCCGAAATAAGCTTGAAACAAGGGTGAAATAGGGCATTAACAAGGGAGGAAGAGCACAATCCCTTTGTTTAATAGTGGAATCCTATCCCCAGAGTATCTATACACTATACAACAGAGGGAATAGGGCATAATTAAAAGGTAAATAGCATCGAAATAAATTCAAAATAAATGAGAAAAAGCTTGACTTCCGATAAAAAATGTATTATATTATGAGTGCTAAAATCAACTACCGAGGGTTTTTCATTTATGTACTCTAAGAATTCATGCCAAGACTCCGTGTTCCGTGAGGACACGGCGGCCTTAACCCTCGGGTTGAGCCGTAGCAAGTCTTGGCTTTTTCTCTGCTAAAATCAACCGGAGGTAACATGGAAAAGGATCAAGTCTACGAGTTAATCACAAACCGGATTTGTGATTTGCTCGAGCAAGGAGTTATTGCATGGAAAAAGCCTTGGGCCGGTGGAGAGGGCATTCCACAAAATCTGATTTCCCGCAAACTGTACCGAGGAGTCAACGTCTTTCTGCTTTCTTCACTCAGCTTTGAATCTCCTTACTTCCTCACGTTCAAGCAAGCGAAAGAGCTTGGGGGATTTGTCAAAGCGGGAGAAAAAGCGTGTCCCGTAATCTTCTGGAAGTGGTTAGAGAAGCAAGATCCCGAAGGAGAATCATTCGACTCCGAGGGGAATCGCATTTCCAGAATTCCCATGCTTCGGTATTACTCGGTTTTCAACGTAGCTCAAACGGTGGGTATTCCCGCCAATAAAATTCCTTCAACCTCCACAAAAGAGAATCCCTTCAATCCCGTACAAGCGGCCCAGAGTATTGTTGACGGAATGCCGCACAAACCCTTGATCCTTAATTCCGAGGCAAGGGCCTATTACCGGCCCTCCACCGACCTCGTTAACGTTCCTCGTCCTAATCTCTTCCAAATCCCAGAAGAGTACTATTCGACCCTCTTCCACGAGCTGACGCATTCGACCGGGCACGAATCCCGTTTGAATCGCAAGAGCATAACTGAGATTAATAGCTTCGGTTCTCACGAGTACTCGAAAGAGGAGCTTGTGGCGGAAATGGGAGCCGCGTATCTATCTGCTCAAAGTGGAATCGTGGAAAGCACAATCCAGAACTCTGCTGCTTACATTTCCGGTTGGCTTAAGCGCTTGCGGAATGATAATAAATTCGTGGTGCAGGCTGCGGCCCAAGCTCAAAAAGCTGCGGATTTCATTCTGGGCCGGAACTTCACTCAAGACGAGCACGAGGCTTAATAATAGTCAATATAAGGGGAGGGTCAAATTCTCTCCCCTTAACCCAAGTCAACAATCGAAATCAGATAAAGGAGTTTACCATGCAAGCGCTATACGTTCAATACCGTCCCAAAACTTGGGCCGAGGTCGTGGGTCAAGACAAAGCCATTGAAAAGGTGAAGGTGATAGCTCGTCGTGGTTTGGAGGGGAAAGCTTTTTGGGTAACGGGACAGAGTGGTCAAGGGAAAACGACGATTGCGAATTTGATTGCTGCCGAGGTTGCTAACCCAGACGGGATTAAGGAAGTGATCGGTCGGGAATTGACGATCAATTCCTTGAAGGAAATCGTCTACACGTGGAGTTTTACGCCGTGGAGTGGAAGAGGACACGCTTTGATCGTCAACGAGGCTCATGGCATGTCAAGGCCCGTAATCGAATGGTTTTTAGACGTCTTGGAATACATTGCCGGAGAGAATACTCGCAAGTATGGAGGCGGTCAAAAGGTTATACCGGTCGTGGTTATCTTTACCACGACGTGCGAGGGGAATGATTTGTTTGAAGAGCATATTGATGCAAACCCCTTCTCTTCGAGAGTGATCGGTTTGCCGTTAGCTCGTCGGGATTTGGCGAAAGCCTTTGCCGTCCGTTGCAAAGAGATTGCCGAGGCAGAAAAGTTAGACGGAAAACCGGTCGAGGCTTACGTGAAACTTGCTCAGGATTGTGGGAATAACTTCCGCAAGATGCTCCAGAAAATCGAAAGCGGGGAGATGCTATCCTGAAATCAAATCCCCTTGAATTCTAAAGCCCGGAGTTAACCTCTTCGGGCTTTTCGTTTCTAAGTGGAAAGCGTTCTGTAATGGCTTTCCAGCGTTGAACGAGGTCGAGGGGTATGGTTGATATGGGTTAGGGGGTGATCGTGGCCCGAACGCGGCCAGGGACGTGGTTCAACGCTTAAATCGTACATTTTTGCAAGAGGCTTTTGACTTGGAAATCTGAGATTGTTCGAGGAGGGATCAAACGCGGGATTTTTACGATTCGGGGAAGTGGGTAAGGTAAAAACTGAAATTGGGGGATTAGAGCCTTTCATGAATTTCTGAGCTTGACGGCAGAAAAACGAACGTGTAGCGCCCAGAATCGTCTAAACCTACCTCGGACGAGTAAAGATGCACCTAAATTAAATTGTACATGTATAAGCATTAAAATCAGCCAGTATCCAAGATGCTTATTTGCCTCTAATTTTGAGATTAATCCAGCGTTATTATGTTTGCGATAATGCGTGTTTAAGCAAACATCCGGCAGAGTTCAATTGAGCTTCTTCCTCTCTGATTTTACTCGTAAGCCTGCACAAGGTCTGGTCGTATAATTCGTTTTGATCACCAGGGACACAATCGTTCGTGGAGGCTATTTCGCTTTTCCACCAGCGTGTATCAGAAGCTTATCCATCTTGACCAGGTGATCCCGCATAAAAGACTCCAAATTGATGAGTCAATGCCCTTCTTGAGCACCGTTATTAGAGCTTTTCTCGCGTGTGTACAATTATTAGCCGATAGCCTCTCCCGTAATATGATGGATGGAATTTAATTTGGAGAACTCCAGCGCTTAGGGAGTTTATCTAATTTCCAATCGGGAATCTGCCGGAGAAGTAGAGTTAGTATGCCCGCAAAGGCGGGGGATCTAGTAACTAAAGTGCATTATATTGTATAGAAAATAATTATTTTTGCCGCACAGACACCGCTTCAGACCTATTCCCTCGCACTCAAAAAATATCGATTTGTTGTATTTTAAGGAGTTACGACACGATAATCGTCAAGGATTTGGATTGTATTTTCGGGAGTTTTGTGCGTGTTTTTAATAGGTTTTTATTAGAGGTTGTGTAAAAGAAATAACCACTATACCATTAGTTTCATTGACTTGAAATAATTATCGCTAAATTTAACAGGGACGGCGTATTAAGCTGCACATGCCGCCGTGCTTCAATGTTTTTCTGGCGACGTACACAATCCTCGTCCAGGAGCTCCAGCTCATGCTTCGCGCGTCGAATGGCGATGTCCATATCCTCGCCTTTGAACAGCCGCATCTCGAAGCCATCTATTGACTCCTGCAACCTCTTACGCTTCGCTTGCTGAAAGCGTTCAAGACTTCTCAGACAAGCATCTGCTTGCTGATTGCGTTCGGAATGAATTCGGGCAAAGCTCCTCTCTGCGATTTCCGCAGCCGTCTGTTGTGCAAGACTTTCAAGTTCGGTGATTGTACCACAAATCTCAAGTACTTGTTGGCTCTTTTGTATTTCCGGATTAAATGATCCCGGTAAGGTGATTATTTGTTGCGACTGAGCAAGATTCACCGTACCGTCACCAGCAATGAAAATAGGCTGTAATTCCTCATAAAGTGTACGATCCAAGGCGTCCGAGTAACGGAGTCTGTAATTAAAGAGTACTCCTTTGGAAGATTGAGTGGAATCACTGGGTATGAGCTTTGTTGTTGCCGAACCTCGCAAAACCGGTGTACAACCTCTGCAATCATGGATCAATGATTCCAAGAGGGGATGACCGAAAGCTACGAATTGCACCTCGCGGGCTTTATGCGTGAAGGCCGTCTCTTTATCGAAGGTCACTCGAGGATACTCATCCAGCACCGTTTTTCCATCACACGACCGGCGAGGAGTTTTAAGGCGAAATACTTGTTTCAGTTTCGTGTTTTCGATTTTCCCGTCATGTGTCTCGAAATACCGACGCACGAATGCCTCGATGTCTGAATTTGACGGTGTGAGCTCCCGGCTTCGCCGAATTAACCGGTCAGTCTTACCTTTGTCGAAATGGTGAAGGGACATGAACAGATCCTTCTCAATTTGGTCGCACATTTTCTGCCGAGCTTCAAGTGCTTTTTCAATATGCTTTGCGGTAACTTCAGGCGAAGTATCATCAGCGATTGCGTTCATAATAAGGTCTGATAACCGATTCAAATTAATGGCTTCTGCTGGAGTTGTCAACCCCAGGATATTAGGGGCATAACCGCCGAGCTGTCTTTCAATAGTTTTGATCTTTTGTAGTAACCGATTAAGGATGATTCCTTCGCGGGTATTAACTACCTGGAGATTGTAAACGCGGACATCATGCTCTTGACCGTATCGGTGTAGCCGACCAATTCGTTGTTCAATTCGGTTTGGATTCCAGGGAAGCTCATAATTAATCATGATATGGCAGTATTGCAGATTTAATCCCTCACCGGCAGCGTCAGTTGCCACCATAAGATGCACTTCGGGTTTTTGAAAATACTCCTCCTGCTCTTGACGCAAATCCATGTTCATTCCGCCGTGGATTTGAGCGATGGGTCCAAAAGATTTAAGTACTTCGTCACGTAAATAATCAAGAGTATCCGTGTACTCGGTAAAGATTAGGATCTTCTCTTGGGGTGCTTTGGACAAAACGCCCTCTACGAATTTCTTCAGCTCAATTGCCTTGCTGTCAACTTTGATCCCTTTTGCCAAATCATAGAGGCGCCGGACGTTTCTAATCTCCGTCTTGTGCTGCTCCATAGTCAACTTTAAGCGGGCCTTTTCTAATTTACGCTGTAGGTCTTCACGGCGTGAATCCGTTAGCGCTTCTTCATCTTCGGCTCGATCTTTTAATTCGCGAAGTTCCGCCGCCGTAAGAACCGCCGCTTCGGGGTGTTCCAAGGCGATTAGTCGGCGTTCAAGAGAGCGTCGAATAGCTGCAATGCTGCTTACCATTCTTTTTTGCAGAAGTACCATGAGAAACCCAACAGCCGTCTCTTTCAATTCTGTGGCGGTCTGGAATCCTTGCCGTACATAGTTAGTGACCTCCTCATAAAGATGGAGTTCCTCGTCTGTAAATACAACCTCCGTAGTGTCCACCCAACGCGGTGGGAAAAGGGGAGTGCCATCTTCCTTGCGAATGTCAGACTTACCACGCCGTACCATCATAGGCTCAAGTTCCGAAGAATCTATATTCTCTGGATTGGGGAACCGCAAGGGGTCCAACAGGCCAAGTAGAGAGTGAAAGGCGAATTGATCCCCATCGTGAGGTGTTGCTGAAAGTAACAACATGCAATCGCAAGATGGAGCAATGTCACGAGCGAGTTTATACCGGCCAATTAATTCTTGGCCGACGCCATGCTGAGCCACCTTGTGAGCTTCGTCAATGATGACTACGTCCCAATGCGCTTCGGTGAAATCCTGAGCGTTATTCTCATCCTCTTTTGGTTTTGCCGTGTCAACTGAGACAATTGCCTGTTGATACTTTACACAAAGCGATTCACCTGCCGGACGAGTACTCCGCCATTGGCGTAAATCCTCAGAATGTAAAATGTCGAATCGTTCATCGAATTTCTCGGCCATTTCACGCTGCCATTGTCGAGCCAATCCAGCCGGGCAGATGATGAGCACTTTATCGGCGTGGTGACGCGCTTTCAGTTCTTTAATGATCATTCCCGTCTCAACCGTTTTCCCCAAGCCCACGTCGTCAGCGATCAAGAAGCGTTGCTCCCAGGCGCTTACGACCTTATGCACGGCAGCAACCTGGTAAGGCTCGAGCTTTGTCCGTGAGTTGGAGAGCGAGACTAACCGGTCGTGCTCATAGGCCAAGGAGAGCCGCGTAGCTTCGGTGAGCAGGTCGAAATATACCGGCGGATCAAAATCCATCCGTTCAACCCGGCTTAAGGGCGTATCTACCCTCTGGAATTGTGTCGGCGGGGAAAGCAGTGTTTGCGTCCCCACGTTCTTGACCGACAGCTTGACGCTCCAGCGATCCCCCAGCTTTGTAATCCCCATCACCTCGCCCGTTTGCCCGTTGAAATACACCAGGTCACCGGCCTTCATGTTAGCAGGATTGAGATAGGATTCCATCATTGCCGCCTTGCCCTTTTCAGGAAGTTTGTAGATCAAGTGTTCTGCTGCTCGGTGATATTGCTCCCAAAATTCAGTATAATTTGCAAGCCTCTCATCGTCTAATATCGGGGTCGCTTCCCACAATCGGTCGAAAATAAGTCGCGCGTCCTGGATAGTTTTATCATCGGTAGGCAGTTCCACCGCCAGATTCAACTCGATATTGCCTTGAAATCCCCCCTCCGTGAAATTCGACGATCCCACAATCACGGTTGCTCGGTTGCCTGTGTAAATCAGATAGGATTTAGGGTGAAAACCGCCCAGACCTGAAGATGAAATGAGCCTTACTTCGCTGCCGCCACCTAACTCATGAAAAAAGCGCAAGGCACTTGGTTCCGTTTGAGCGAAATCACCACCCGCCAGAAGCTTGAACTTTCCCCCTTGCTCTATAAAAGATTTGATCCAGTCCCGAATCGCTGCAATGCCGCTTTCTCGTAGATAGGCAACATGTATGTAAACCTCAGTCGCTTTCCCCAGCAGACCGCGGAGATGCTCGGCCAGCGTCTCCTCATCAAGGCGGTTATCAAGAAGCCTAATCAAGCTTCTGGCTCCTCGAATAATGAAGGCGGTTCTTCAGCGGTTTGACTAACGTAATGCCGATCTCGTTTCCCGCGCCCTCGCGGAATAATCAAGCCCCGATCAACCAAAGAATGCAAGAGACGCGAAGCCCTTACACTGTCATGCTCGCCCGTAAGACGACGAAAGGCTGCGTTGTTGATACTGCCATGTTCTTCTAACCACCCTGACACTTGCTCCCACAAGTCCCGCTTATCGTTGTAAAGTGAGACTTTCACCATGTAACGATCCGGCGCAGCGTCATATACCGGATCAATCAGCTCTGCCTGCTTCATAGCCTCAAACATTCGCTTCACACCCTCTCCAATGTCCAGATTAGGCGCTTGAGAGAAGCGATTCAGGGTTCGCAGGATAATGGGATTACGGGCATATCGCTCCCGGCGGATGTTGGACAGTGTAATATGTCCTGCTAAACGGCCAGGACTCTCGAATTCAATTCGGTCGTCGAAAACGCGCACCTGTATATCATTCTGAATTGAGTAATCGCGGTGAATCACTGCGTTGGTAATGGCTTCCTGGATAGCATAGTCGGGGTAATGGTATTTTGGCTTAAATACGCCGCCCTCAAGAACAGGCGCGCTGTGGTCACGCCAATTAATGAGGTATTTAAGGCAGCCTGAAATTTGGTGCAAAAGCGGCCCTTCAATAGTGAAAGGCTTATCCACTAAGTTCGGTCGGTCAGTGAAGTGAGCTTCGATTCCACTGTAAACTGAAACCTTAATACTACATTTTGCGTGCAGCGTAATTGCAGGGTTATTGCCGAACAGCAAAACAGCCGCTTTATTGAGAACTGGGCTTTTTCCTTGCATCGTGGCAAGTCCATTTCGACGCAGGAATGTCATTGTGTTCTTCTCATGTGCTTCCACTGCATTCTTGAATTCTTCCAACAGACCAGAATTTAAATCGTCCATCGTGGCACGCAACACCGGCTCATCTTCAAGGTGCAACTCTCCCTTGGTATATTTCAACTGAATGATTTCAGCAGCAGTCAACTTGCGGTTATGTCGCCCGCGACGTAGATAGGTGTCCCCATCGTGTGTAGAGTGAACTTCAGGGCTTTTAGGAACGACGAACACGATGAGCTTGTCGGTGATACCCTTACGATTGCGCACGGGAATTTCCAAGTGCCTTAGACCAGCAATCTGTGGTGTGATTTGGCGAGAAACGAGATTCAACAGGTCACTGGTATTGTCGGGATTTTCACTAATGCCATAAAGCCGCTCCGTTCCGCTTGCTTTCTCTGGGTCTTCCAGTCCCAGTGTGAATAACCCACCATCTGCATTAGCCAAGGCAATAATGGGATGCAGAGCATCACCAGGCTTGATACGAGCGCGCTTGCACTCAAAGGTCTGCCATTCATCCAATTCCAGTAGCTTGGTTACACGAGGGTCGAGTCGTTGTGGCATTAGACTTAGTTTTCCTTTGCTTGAAAATAACGCCAAAATGCTTCTTACTTGGTAAGCTCGTATATTTCAATGCTTAAAGCTTCGTTTGGACGTGCAATGCAGTTTATTTTCACAGCGCTTGAAAATAACGCGCCAAGAGCCTTATTATCGGATAACCCCCTTATCCGATAATAACGTTCTCCGTTATTTCCACTTCCGATAATAAGGCTGTATCGTGTCTCAAACTGCCCTTTACGCTTGCGTGAAAATAACGCTTAATCGCCGCCTTCACGTTAATGCCCGTCTTTTCAGCACTTAAGGCGCTATTCCAGCCTTCTTCGCAGTTTATTTTCACGGGCTTTGAAAATAAACCGATCAATTCCCTTCTGCGCTGTCTCCCTGCTCTGCTGTAGCGTCACCAACCCCCTCCACAATCCTTATTTCCTCTTCCGTCAGCCCGTAGAGCTGATACACCACCTGGTCTATCAGCCGGTCGGTGGCGGCGATCTGGGCCTTTAGCGGGGTCAGCACGGCCCGGCTGCGGGTGTATTCCCTCTCCAAGTTCTCCTGAAAGCGGCGGTCGTTAGGGTTTACCGTCAACTTGCGGCGATTGGCGTTCAGCACTTCGAGCAGAGTGTCCAGGTCGTACTCGTGATAGGCGCGGAGCTTTGTCTTGTTCGTCAGGACGTCAATCTTCGCGCTGATGGCCCGCTCCAGCCAGGTCAGGAAGCCGCGTATCTCCGCCTGCTTTTCTTTGTTCAGCCCAATCATCTGCTCGGCTAAGAACGCCAACAGGTCATGCACCACGTCGGATCGTTCCGGCTCTGCGGCAAGCTGTGCACCGGTGAAGGCCAGCAGCGCGCCGGGATTGCTGGCGGAAAGATAGGCAGCATAATGCCCTTTGCCCTCTTCCAGTAGCCGGGCGCGGTCACGGGCAGGAGTGGTAAAGGAGATGAGACGAATGGGGATACGCTCTAAATCAATTATTTTAACTTCGGCAAAAACACGACCCATTTCCGGCACAATTTGCTGGTGATAGAATGTAAGTAACTTGGCATTTAACGTTGCAAGGATGAATAGTATACTGTAATTGTTTTTGCTTTGACGCACATGCACATTATGAATATTATTTAAATGGAGATATTGATGCTCATCCATTGTGGCAATGATGCTATCAGAGGTTTGACGAACCAAAATTTTTCTTGAAGTGAAAAATGATGATGCTTCTCGTGGTGCAGCTAACCATCCCCCATAACTAATCCATCTTTCTTCCAAGGGCATAATCACGTAGCGATTGATATCCTTGCCCATGACATAGCGATGATAAGTGTCATCTATTTTGTATGAAGCATCAAATGCACGAGTCTGTACCATTTGGCGGGTTTGTGGCGGAATTCCCTTCCCAACTTCGTATGGTTTAAGACCATTGAAAATGTTTCAAATGCTCCTCAATTCTTCAATATTACTCGTTGTGATTCTCGATATTATTGAATTCTCAGCGACCCAAAAATTAAAATCGTATTCGGCTGTTGTGAGGAACTGGATTTGTTGGACTAAATGGCTCTGACCTCTATCAGTTAAAAAATCGATTAAACTGTCGTAAATATTTCCGTGAACTTCGGCTTTATTTCGTTCGTCTTGTTCCATTGCACTTTGGCATATATAAAGTGCCGACTCTACGGTTGGATCCTCAAAAACAGGAAACCTAAAATGAACAATCATCCTTAGTTGGCAGTGGTCGAGTAGAAATTTACGAATCGCAGAAAAATTGTGCATTGCAATAAAGGTTGTGGGTACTATTAAACTTTCAAATCCAGCTTGCCTCGTTAATAAATTGGTCTGCTCCATAAAAGCTATATAGTTATCCAACTGATACTGCGCAGATAGGAAAGTACTTTCAACAAAATGCTTGGCATAGGTATCCAAAATTGAACCATACGGCGGATTCCCTATCACAGCATCAAACCCCCGCCACTCGTTAGGTTTTAGTCCGTTAGGATCAAAGAAAATTTCTGGGAACTCCAACTCCCAATGAAAGAATTGTTTCTCATCGGCGATTGCCTGTGCAGCCTGGAACCAAGGCTGAGCTTCCAGCCTTTTCCAATCCGGGGCAGTGTGCAGGGCGTCCACGGCTTGTTGGTATTGATCCGCACTAATGGATTGGCCGAAGAATGGGGCGAGCCAGCAGTTTGCGACTGCGCGGTAATGCGGGCGAATACGCTCCAATTCATTCCAGAGATTTTCCTTCACCTTCTCGGTAGATACATCCTGAGTGGGAATCTCAGAGATCTGCTGTAATAAGCCCAGCATGGGCTTGAGGTGCCGGTCACGCAAGGTTTCATTGAACCCTAAAATAGTTTGATTAGGGTCTCTGGGGAGTACCCGTTTTCCACGATCATTGAATAGCGGGGGCGGCTTCATAAGGTCATCTTCGACGCGAGCGCCGATCAAACTATTGCCGCAGCGCAGGTGATGGTCCAGGAAAGAGAGCGCCTTGTCTTTACTGACCGTGTGCAGCCAGAGCGAGAGCTTCGCCAGCTCCACCGAAAGAGGATTCAAGTCCACACCGTAGAGACAGCGCTCCACTGCCAAGCGCTTGTAATAGGCTTGCTCCTCTTCCTCGCCTATATCTTCAAGCGGGAGGAGATTAGGATCGGTCGTCATCGCCAAGCTAAAGGTATCCGACGCGCCGACCAAGAAATGCCCGCTGCCCATCGCCGGGTCGAGGATTTTCAGGGTCAGGTACGGTTCAAGAAGGAGGCGTTTTTGAGCCTCAATGCCTTGCCTTGACTTCTCGACTTCCGCCGTATTCGAGGCGAATTCCTTGGCCCGTTTCTCTAATCTCTTGATTTCTTTTTCTACTTCCGGGCGCAGCTCAGCGACTTTGCGAGCGGCGTCATCCACCAGCGACCCTACCGTGTTCTCGACGATGTAATCCACTATATACTTGGGCGTGTAATAGCTGCCCGAAGCCTTGCGCTCGCCTCGGTTGGTCACGAGGTACACTTCTCCGGCAGCGATCCGGCGCGGTTCCTGTCGGTGTACTTGACGCGGATTGGGAACCTCGCGAACGGGCTTGTACACGGATTTGCCGTCATCCAGAACTTCGACCAGGTCCTCGTCAGCAATAGACGGCTTCAATTCCAGCAGCCCCTCGTAAATGCTGCCCAGGTGTTGCACGCCCAGGGTGTTGTAATCAATGTCCTCAGACCCAGGTTCATTCCACCGTTCGCGTTCATAAGCCAGCATGTCCACTGCCTGAGCCACCCACGAGTCGCCGACTTCCCAACGGTTATATCCCGCTTGCGCGGCATAGGCAATATGGGGATGTTTAGTGGGATTAAACAAACCGCCATTATAGGCCGGAATGTCGGCCTCGGGCACGCCCACATCAATCAGATGAAACAGATTGAGCAGACTGCTCCAAAGGCTGTTAGACTGCCGCAGGTAAGAATGATGATTGCGCAGATTGGCATTGACCAATTTGTGCTGAGCCTGCAAACAGTAGTCTTTATAATGCTCATTATCGCACGGCAGCAACTTACGATCTTCGGCATAGAGCAGGAAAAGCAGCCGGTAGAGGACGATCAAGGCATCGGTATGCACTGCTTTTAAAGTGTCGGGGTCGTGACGATCCAGGCCATTGGCGGAATAGTCGAATATCCCATTCATCAACAACCGCAGGGCATCATAAACGCTCTCCTTCAGCCGGTCACCGACCTCAGTCGCGTACCGCGTACTCTCCTTGAACACCTTCTCAACAAAAGACGCGCCGGAGTCATCAGGCCGGAATGCCTCGCGCCGGAAAAAGAAGTAGAAATATTTGAAGGTCTCTAAGTTACCCGAACTGAGCAGATCCTCAAGATTGACCTCGAAAAATATGCCCCCCGCGCTCGATTTCTCGCGTTCATAGAGCCGCCAGATTCGGCCATTGGTCAGAATCCCCCAGCGGACACGAGAACGGTAAAGATAGTTGCAGATCTGCGCGGAGGGATTCTCATCATAGCCGCGCTGTTTGTCCAGGGAGAGCATCCAGGCTTTAGCGTCACCCAGGACCGGCACGTCACGCCAATATTCTATCGTTCCCTTGCGCGGTTCAGCGACGTTCCGGGTAGCGCCATTGCGGAAGAAGGCATAATCCGGTTGCCTCCGCACGTCGAGGTTAGGGATAGAGACTTGGACTTCGTAAGCGTCACCGGGCGTTTGATCTCGCCAGAGAATATCAAGTACCGGGCGGACAAAGTCGCGTTCGGTTTGCTGCTCATTAGTGCGAGTCGAAAAACGCGAGGCTCTGGAGGTGTAAAGCTGAAGGATTTGACCGAAAGCCTCGCTCAACCCGGAGTCGTCACCCCATTCTGGCATAGCCCGTAGCCGCTCTTGATCATCGAGGTAATGGTCGGCGAACAGCCCCCGGTTGCGATAGGGGTCGAAGTCGAGGGGGAGAATAGACTGCATTGAGATTCCTGGTATTTTGGATTTAGGAATTAGGGCTTAAGTTTCGAGTATTTCTCTAAAACTTTCTCAAGACGGTCGCGGGTAAAGTATTCAAGCTCGTCTCCCCAGGCCTTGTTTTTACCCTGTATGTTGCACTTAGGAACTTCACCATAGCGATGTTTGAATGCCAAAATCAGACCTGATTCAAGCTTCCGCCATGTTTTGACTTTTTGCCGTGATGCGCAGGTTACAACGTGAAAATCGAGGCGTGTTACGCCATGTAATTTGAGTAAGTCGGCTGCCTTTGCCGCTGCGCTACTTGCGATTCGGCTTGCTCCATCCTTAGTCGTCCCAATGTACACAATGCGAGACTTCCCATGTGGATAAGTGAAAGACTTATTCGCCTGAGCTAAATAGACGAGCTTTTCGGCTTTTACCGCGTGTCTGTTAATAGTGATTGCTGCATTACCGTGGGTTTTGATCGTGAGTTTTTTGTTGTTCGACATGGCATTTCCCTTTGCTGTTTATTTAGGTTTAGCCCAAAACCGCGTCAAAAACTGAATATAGTGAATTATTTCCGGTAAGTCAAGCTCTGATTCGCCGAGAACGCAGTTTCATTGTCTTTCCTCCCCGCTACCAACGCCGCCACTTGCCCTCCCACATCTTCCCGGCTGTCATCATACAAACAAACCGTTCTCAGGTCCCGGTGACGGCTGAATTTCTGCACCTTGCGAACGTCTCCATTAGTCAGATCCAGAGCTTCGGTGATTGCCGCATGGCGCAAACCGTGAGGCCGGGCCACCAACCCCGCCCTTTTACCAAACCGACGCACGAGGTAGAAGATTGCCGCTCCGGTCAAGCGCTCGCCCTTGCCTGCTCGGTCGAAGTTCGTGAAGAGCGGCCCATCCTGAGTTCTCCGTACCTCCACCCATGCCTTAAGCGCTTCAGCGGTTGGAACCGGCAGAGTCATTAATTGCTTCTCGTTTCGACCCTTACCTTTTACCGCTATTACCCCCTTATTCAGATCCACATCGGTTAGATCCAGACCGGCAACCTCCCCCCGACGCAGAGCCAAGTCGTGCAGCAGATGCAGAATCGCAACATCCCTCTCTCGCTTCCCCGGCTTTTGCTTCTCGGCCTGAGCCAGCAATGCCTTGTATCCATCCCGGCCCGTCCCCCGCGTGTTACGGTAAGGATCATGCCGCAAACCGGCCACCTCAAGCGCCCAGGTCAGCATTCCCAAGGTTCGAGCCATCTTCACCACGGAACGTAAAGCTGCCAGCCGCACGTTCACCGTAGAAGCCGAAAGTTGCCGGTTCATCATATCAGCCCGGTACGCCAGCGCCAGGCCATTAGCATGGCCAAGACCATTGGAAAGGAATCGCTGTAAGGCAGGGATTGAATCGGAGCAACCCAAGAACGCCTCGAAGTCTTTAAGCCCTTGGGTGTACGTTTTCAGCGTCGTACCCTTGCGGCCCGAAAGGAACGCCGCCAGCAGAGTTCCAGCAGCCTCAGAATTCAATACCGAGGCCAAAACTGGTAACACGTTTGTGGGAATGGAATCTTGCCTCGGGAGCCAGCGCTCCACGGAAGATGGGGAAAGAAGTTCAGCACTCATCATTGTCTCCTGTGATTTGAACAATGAAAAGGCCCAGACTTGTTCACGTTCACAGGGAACGCCGAGAGCCTCACGGCTTCTCGAGTCTGGGCCAGAAATAAAAATGAAAATGCCGGGCTATAGCCTCCGGCGTGGCCCTGTGATGCGAACATAGATAATATACAAAATCTTTCAGCCGAAGTCAAGAACATTCTCGAAAATCTGAAAGAAAATCATTGACTTATTATTATTATCCGATTATTTTGTAAATAATAATGATGGAATGAGAAATTAGAGAATCCAAAAAGGAGAAATACAATTATTATGTTTCAAGCTATATACAGAAGAGTCATCGGGGTTCTCGCGAAGATTAGAGATGCGGTAGCCACTGGTTTTGCTATTCTTTTAATTTTCTTACTCGCTGCTTCGTTAATTTCAGGTCCCATTTTCACTGCGAGCAAATTAATGTCTGTAAGGGCAGATTGGATAATTATTTTTGGATTGGTTTATCTAATTCTATGGCTTATTAGTATTGCAATGATGGTGGATGGTCTCGCTTTCATCTACGGGATTCGGCATCCAATATTGATGCCTCATTATACAGGGAAATTGAAGTTAAGTTTAACCCATTCTCACATAAAAAGTGGGATGGGTGCTGTTGGAGCATGTATTTTGTCTTATGCGATGATGCTCTATGCTTTTGCAGTGGCTTACTTGGCTCTTTCAATTTTTCAACCATGTTCTTTTAATAAAGGACCTCTAAACTCAGTAAGCGCTATCTATTTTTCGATTGTGACTGCTGCCACCGTTGGCTTTGGAGATATTTATCCAATTTCAAAGTTCGCAATGGCATGTGTAAGTGCAGAAATTGTTTTTAGTTTTTTATATGGCATATTTATATTCTCCGCACTCGCAGGAAAGGCGGCAAATAGAGGAGTTAATAAAAGTCAATGAGTTACAGGTTACCTTTTAAGCTCAATCAATATTTCTTCTAAAGGGTATCCACTTTGATAAAAATCGGATCATGCTATCCCCAGGGATCTCACCCGTCTTCACCGGCTGAACACAATCCCGCACAGAAACCCTTCAAGAATTTGCTACGGAATTTGCTACGGGTCATACCTCAAAAACGTCCACAAATGTACGCATTTACTATCCGATATAAAAAGCGGAAGTGACAATTTTTCAGCCACTTCCGCTTGATTTACCGGGTTTTTGTTTGTGTTTATAACGGTTTCCTAAACCGTTTGTCGCGCGTTCGATTCGCGCCAGGGGTACTATAATAAACAATTACTTACTTACTCCCTTGTATCCCTCCGGGGTGGCAGTGCTACTTAAAATGCGACTTGTCAGCCCGAAATTTTAGCTTTCCCCGCTTCCCTGCAACTCGCCCCAATGGGTTCTTGTAATCGTAATCAAGGATGAAGCCGCTTTCTCGAAAACATCCAAGTTAGGCGGTTAAACGCTTGATTTATGTCCGTCCTATTCCGGTTCACCCCCACGTGCGTGTGGAATACCTATCATTTTAATTTGTGTTTTTCATACATTTAATTCAAACAGAACATAACCTGTGATCGTATTATAAGATACGTTATACTGTCACTTGACAATGTCACTTGACAATGTCACTTGACAATGTCACTATAGGGTCGAGAATCCATTCCAATATCAGGAGTCACACGACTGTGAAAACAAAAATCGACACACCCTCTATGAAAAATACGGCAGGACAATTTGAGAGTTCTACAAATACTGAGGTGCCGCATTACGAGTCGGTCGGCCTGTTGACTCCGCCCGATGCTAACACGCCCCGCGGCCAGATTTTCATTGCGGCTACCAAATTGTTTGCCCAATACGGTTTCAAAGGCACCAGTACTCGGGCGATTGCCAAAGCCGCCGGTGCCAAGCAGGTTATGTTGCATTATTATTACGGCAACAAAGCTCAACTTTATGAAGCAGTTCTGAAATATGAAGGTACCTCTATGCTGGCGGTTATTTTCGGTGAGAATCCGGATAAAAAGTCGCCTGAGGAAATGCTGATTGACTCACCCATTCGACTGATGGTAGTCTTGCACGACAATCCTCAATGGGCGTCTTTACTGCGGCGTGAAATAGCGGATGGCGCGGTGCATCTACGACGCGCGCTACGGGATGTTGCAGAACACGGTCCGCTCGGAGCGAATCTTCATTTTCATGATGCCTACCTTGAAGCCGTACGCGAAGGCAAAGCAGTGAATCTGCCGGTGGAAGCGGTGCGCGAATGCTTGCTAGCTATTGGTTACAGCGCCATCTATCTGGCTCCCCTGATCTCAATGATCAATGAACGGGACTTCCACGATAAGGTAGTATGGGAAGAATGGAAGCTCACCTTGAGCACGATACTCAAGAGAGGATTGCTTAATTCTGTGCCGCAGTAAAATTCATGAGAATAAATTGGAAGTAAAACGAGCAAAACGGGAATCACAATCAAATTTATGAAAAGGAGTACTCCATGAGAAAATTACTCTATTTGCTCCCAGTAATCATACTGCTGGCTCTGATGCAAATTCCGGCATCCGGACAGTATAAGGAGCAAGGATTCACAATCGGGGTAGAAGGCGGCGGAATTATTGGTCTGACCGAAGCGACAGATTCCCCCATTCGGGCGATGGGACGTC
>JAGVQJ010000113.1 GCA_020051775.1 Calditrichota bacterium
AGACCATAGCCGATGGATTATCCTGCAATCCATAATCGTATCGTGCCACCCACTCCCTTTCTACCTGCGCCCTCACCCCCTGCACCAGCCCCAGCGCCGCCAGCAGTAGTACCACAAAAACAACTGACTTCTTCATGGCATCCCCTTGCTGAGTTATGAGTTATGAGTGCTGAGTTATGAAATTCACAATAATATACAAAACATTTCCTCCCAATTCAAGCGCAATTTTTTGCACCGCGAAGAAATTTGCTTGTTGACGGGGGATAATGAGAAGTGTCAGGTCACCGCTTCGCTTAGGACCTGACACAACGACTACTTGGACGGTCATTCCGGCTTGTCTTAGAATCAGACCTTCCGATTCCCGACGCGCTTCGCTTGCGGGAATGACAGCCTACGACAAGCGGAGACGCTTACCCTACGACTAATAACACGCTTCGGCAAGCGGAGACGCTTGCCCTACCATATCCAAATGGGAGGTCAGACATTCTTGTCTGACCGGACAGGCAGGAATGCCTGTCCTCCTCAACCTAATACCCTTTTGCCGCGCCTTCCTGCCGCGAATCCGTGCCGCCGTAGAGGAGGCCGGTTTCCAGGTCAATCAGGATGCACTGCGCGCCGGACCAGTTACCGCCGGTGGAAACATCGTGGCCGTAGCGGAAGAGATTTTCCTGCACGTCGAAGGGGATGCCGTCTTCCAGAAAGAGCTTGTCGGGTTTCCACTGGTGGTGCGCGCGCGGAGCGTCAATGGCTTCCTGAATGTCCAGGCCGTGATCAATGACGTTGCTGATGACTTCCAAGACCGTGGTGATGATGCGCGGGCCGCCGGGGCTGCCCACCACCATGAACGGCCTTCCCTGGTAGAATACCAGCGTGGGGGTCATCGAGGACAACGGTCGCTTGTGCGGGGCGATGGCGTTGGCGTCGGACCCCACCAAGCCGAAGAAATTCTCGACGCCTGGGGCTGAGGAGAAATCGTCCATTTCGTTATTCAGCAGGATGCCCGTGCCGGGAATGACGTACCCCGACCCGAAGCCTGTGTTGATGGTGGCGGTCATGGCCACCAGGTTGCCCCAACGATCCACCACGGAGAGATGGGTAGTATGGCGGTCTTTTTCAGCGGAAGAATCTCCGGCTTCGGTGGAGATAGAGGGCAAGGTTGGCGTTCCTTCCGGTACAAAAGCCCACGGATTGCCGGGGCCGGTGATCTTGCTGGTGCGGAAACGGGAGATATTACGCGCCAGGGAGTCGGCGTAGGTTTTGGAGGTCAGGCCGGTTACCGGCACACTGGTAAAAGCCGGGTCGCCCATGAATACCGCCCGGTCGGCGAAGGCGCGTTTCATGGCTTCAGCTTCAAGGTGGATCGTTTCGCTGGAGTTCAAGCCCAGATATTTCAGATCGAAACGTTCCAAGATGTTCAGCATTTGGATCAGATGGACGCCTCCGGAGGAGGGCGGCGGCATGGAGTAGATGGAATAACCGCGATAGGAACCCACCACCGGCTTGCGGAGGCGAGGCTTGTAGGCGGTCAGGTCGTGCATGGTGATCAGCCCGGAATCGGCCTTCATGGCGGCGACGATGCGTCGGGCAATCTCGCCGCGGTAGAAAGCTTTATCGCCTTCATCCGCCAGGATGCGGTAGGTTTGCGCCAGGTCGTGTTGGTACAGGCGTTCGCCCAAACCCAGCGGAGTGCTGTCGGGATGGAAGAAGACGGCGAAGGTTGAAGGGAAGCGCTTGAGTTTATCTTTCTGGAGTGCCAGGCTGCGAGCATAGGTCTGGGATAGTTCGAAACCGGAATCGGCCAGCAGGATGGCGGGTTCCAACACCTGCCCCAGAGTCATGCTGCCGTAGCGTTCCAGCAACAGATTAAGAGCGGCCAGGTGCCCGGGGACAGCTCCGGCCAGTATCCCTGTCGTGGAAAGTTCGGGATTGACCTTGCCGGTGGTATTGTCCACGTACATATCGGAACGAGCGGCGCCTGGGGCCTCCTCGCGGCCATCCACTACTATAGTTTCCCAACGGTTGGCCAAATGCAGCAACGTGAAACTGCCTCCGCCGATGCCGGAGGAGTAGCCTTCGACTACTCCCAGGGCGAAGGCTGTGGCGACGGCGGCGTCAACGGCGTTGCCGCCGGCTTTTAGGACGTCCAAACCGGCTTGTGAAGCCAACGGATGGGCCGAGACCACCATCCCGTGTCGCGCCCAAGTTGGCAGCGGAGCGGCAGCATGCGTAGATCCGATGGAGAGGATGGTAAAAAAGATCGCCAGGGTGCTGATCCCAGCGCGAAATGACCGAATATGGTTCGAGATACTCATCGCCTCAACTTTCGAGAAGGTAGGTTTGCCATGATAACTTAATATAGCAAATAACGATCTTAAACGCAAGGGATCAAGCTGCCAAATATTCACGCGCACAATTAAAAAACCAAGAGGTTGTCCCAAAAGGTGTAGGGGCGTTCAATTGAACGCCCCTACTACGTTTATCCGTACCTGACGGTGAAGGACAGGGGGCAGTCGGGTACACTACGCAGTGGCCACTATGTGGGAAATCCGACTGCGCATTGATATTGGATTACTTCTGGATACTCAGCAGCGATTCGAAAGTCGAGGCGTGCTCTTCTTCATCCGCCAGAATCTCTTCCAACATGCGGCGCGTGGTGGAATCATCTCCGCACATCTTGATGATGCGCTTGTACATGACGATGGCTTCGTTCTCCAGGTTCAGATTATCACGAATCATCTTCTGAAGATTGCCGCCCATTTTGATTTCATTGGGGCGTGTGGTCGGGACGCCGCCCAGGTAGTCGAGGCGCTCGGCCAACACCTCGGCATGTTTCATCTCCTCGATGGAAGCTTTCCTGAATATTTCGCGGACGCTTTGTGATTCCATTCCTTGCGCCATCGTATGGTGCCACATATATTGGGTGATGGCGGTCAATTCTTCGGCGATGGCTTCGTTCAGAGCGTCAATCAAGGGGTTTTTTTTCTTGGTGGGCATGGGGTTCCTCCGAAGGGAAAATAATGTAGGATATATTTTACTCAGTATATACGAGGTTATTCCGGGTAAATTGGAATATTTGAGAATAATTTCTCCTGCACTGGAGTTAGCTCGGTATTCAAAACATATTGACCAACAGTCGAGTTAAAGACGGCGTATATTGAACAGTACCCCAGACCGAGTTGACCCCGGTTTGGATGCCAGCCTGTTTACTACCTGAACCGGAAAAAGCGATAAGTGAGGAGACCATGAGCATACAAGTCGGCCAGAAAGCCCCTGAATTCAATTTGCCGGCCTTGGTCAACGGCGAAATTCAAAACCTGAAGCATACCGACTACCACGGACACTGGGTGGTGTTGTTCTTCTACCCTGCTGATTTTACCTTTGTGTGTCCCACCGAGATCACCGAATTTGCGGCCAAAAAAGAAGCCTTTGAAAAATTGAACGCAGTCGTCCTCGGCTGTTCCACCGATAGCGCCTACTGTCATTTGGCCTGGTCGAAAACTTCGGCCATTGAAACCCTCAACTACCCGCTGCTGGCGGATCAGAGCCACGAGTTCTGCCGTAATTACGGCGTGCTCTTGGAAGAGCGAGGCATTGCGCTACGCGGCTGCTTCATTGTAGATCCCGAAGGCAAGGTTCGTTACCAGGTGGTGCATGACTTATCGGTAGGCCGTAGCGCGGACGAAATTTTGCGGGTGCTGGCCGCCTTGCAGATCGGCGAGTTATGCCCGGCCAGTTGGCGACCGGGTTTGAAAACTTTGGGAAAATAAGTTGAGCCGGAATCATCGAAAAATATCTGCTGCCGAATGATTCTGACAACACTTGATTTGATGCGGCAGAATTCTCGATGTGGGAGGGGAACGAAGGGGTGGCGATTTCAGCCGCCCCTTTGACTCTCCCGGAATTGTTCTGCAATAAAAGTTTAATAAAGGGCTTGAATGCGTTGGAAATATTTCGTAATTTCTTCTATAGGACCAAAGGAAAAATCATGCAACTTCACGATAAACCAAAAATATGGGCGGCTTTCGCACCTTTTGAACCAATCCGAAATTATTTAGACGAAAACGCGGATTTCGACTTCAACCGCAGCGGCGATCTGGCCGACCGGCAGATGATCAAGGATCACCTGCCCGGCGTCCAGGGGTTGTTCGTCACCCTGCGGGATAAAATTGACGCAGCATTGATCACGGCGGCCCCGGATCTGAAGGCCATTGCCACCATGTCGGTGGGTTTCGATCACATTGACGTTGAGGCGGCCACGCAGCGCGGCATCTGGGTCAGCAACACTCCGGATGTTTTAACCGATGCCACCGCTGATTTAGCCTGGGCTTTATTATTGGCCACCCTTCGACGCATCCCTGAAGGAGACCGCTTGGTGCGATCCGGCGGCTACAGCGGGTGGCGGCCGGACCTGCTCCTGGGTACGGAGCTTTCCGGGAAGACTCTGGGCATTTGGGGTGCAGGCCGCATCGGCCAAGCCATCGCTCGCCGAGCGCTGGGATTCGATCTACGCATCATCTACCACAGCCGCGTCCGCAAACCGGAATTTGAAAGACAGATGCGGGCTCGCTGGGTGGAATGGCCGGAACTTTTTCGCCAAAGCGATTTTCTGTTTCCGGCGGTGTCTTTAAATGAGGAAACGCGCGACAAAATCGGCCCGGCGGAATTCCACTTGATGCGCCGCAGCGCCATTCTGGTCAATATTGCCCGAGGCGGATTGATACAGGAGGAGGAGCTGATCAGGATCCTGCGGCTCAAGCTCATCGCCGGAGCCGGGCTAGACGTTTACGTGGATACCACCGGGATCCACAAAAAACTGGGCGACTTGAATCATGTTGTTTTGACGCCCCATATCGGTTCAGCTACTGTGGAAACAAGGGAGAAAATGGCCTTCATGGCGGCGGAAGATCTGATCAGCATCCTTAAGGGCCAGCCACCCAAATATCCCGTCAATGAAATCCAGAATAGCCAATGGGAAACCGACTTGGAACGCCACCGTGTCAGAACCGCCTGATCCCATGCCCACTATTCGCACGCGGATCACCGATCTTTTCAAGATCCGTTACCCCATCGTTCAGGGCGGAATGATCTGGGCGGCAGGGCACCGGCTGGCTTCGGCAGTATCCAAAGCGGGCGGTTTGGGACTAATTGGCGGCGGGTCTATGGATCCGGAACTGTTCCGCCATCATATCCACTGCTGCCGTTGCGAAACCACCCAACCCTTCGGCGTTAACATCCCGCTTCTCTATCGCCATGCTGAAGATCTCATTCAGGTCGCCTTGGAAGAGAAAGTTAAGATCATCTTTACATCGGCAGGCAATCCGGGCAAATACACGCCCCGATTGCATGAAGCCGGTTGTCTTGTGGTCCATGTCGTACCGACCGTAACCCTGGCGCGCAAAGCGGCAGAGCGCGGCGCCGACGCGGTGGTCGCCGAAGGTGTGGAAGCCGGCGGCCACGACAGCCTCCAGGGGGTGACGACGCTGGCATTGGTTCCTCAAGTGGTGGATGCGGTCAGCGTGCCGGTCATTGCTGCGGGCGGCTTGGCTGATGGTCGAGGATTGGCTGCCGTACTGGCTCTGGGCGCGTCCGGCATTCAGATGGGAACCCGTTTCGCCGCCACCTTGGAATCGTCAGCGCACCCGGACTACAAGCAAGCCGTCGTGGAAGCCGCCGATGACAGCACGGTCTTGACGCTACTGAAGACCGGCCCCACGCGCATGATCCGCAACGCCTTCACGCAGCGCGTAACAGAGGCAGAAAGCCAGGGCGCATCCCCAGAAGAAATCAAGGCGCTGGAGGGCTACAACCGTTCTCGTAAAGGCATCTTTGAAGGCGACCGTTCCGAAGGCAAGATCGAAGCCGGGCAATCGTCGGGATTGATTCGGGAGGTGCTGACAGCGAGGGAGGTTATAGATCGAGTGATTGCGGAATACGAACAAACGATGAAGTTGTTGCCTATCATGGAACGAGTCGCAAAATAAACGGTACAATACACCAACGGATGGGCGATCATCCGCGAATTTCATAGGAGCTAGAAAATGGAAAAAGAGAAAGTGCAGACCAGTTTAAACGCCATCCGCCCGGCGTTGCAAGCCGACGGCGGCGATGTGGAACTGGTGGAAATTACCCCGGAAAACATCGTCAAAGTGAAGCTGACGGGCATGTGCGGGTGTTGCCCCATGTCGCAAATGACCTTAAAGTCCGGCATCGAACGTTTCTTAAAAGAGAAGCACCCCGAAATCAAGGAAGTACAATCAGTTTAAATAATTCCCCTACTGCCACCCCAACACGTGGAGGACGCAATGCCTGACGAAAAATCTCTTATGGAAGAGTTAGAAGCCCTGCAATATGCCTTGAAGACCGAAGAAGACGGATATAAATATTTCCGCGAAGCCTCTGCGCGCACTCAGGACGCTCTGGCCAAGAAGTTCTTCGCCACCCTGGCCAACGACGAATTCGTGCACATCAATCTGATCCGCGATTTCCACAAGACGCTGTCGGCTAGCGCCAGCGGCGAAAATATTGCTTTGCCCAAGCTGCCCGAAGGCTACAAGGCGCGCCTTAAAACCGTCTTCCAGGAAGCCGCCAAAGAGATGAAGAAGAACATCACTCCGGACACCGGCGTGCTGGACGTCTATCGCAAATCCATGGACCTGGAAACCAAGGCCGCGAATTTCTACAAAGAACGCGCCGCGGTGACGAAATACGAGCAGGTCAAGAAGCTGTATGACTGGCTGTTCCATTTCGAGAGCGAACACTACCGCATGTTGTCGGAGACGCTCTCCTTCCTGGAAAAATCCGACCTGTGGTATCTGGACTTCGAGAAGGCGATTTTCGAAGGGTAGTTGGTACTGCGTTGAAATATAGGGGCGGCCATTCGGTCGCCCTTTTTTCTTTTTGGCGTGGCCCGGCTTGCTTACCAAGCCGGGTGTATGGTAAAATGACCCTTTCCCGGGGCGTCACGGACCACTCTATGACGCTGGACCTGCGAATACCGTCACGGTATGGACCGTGACGGCCCAGAAAAGTGGATCGTAAACCGTTCACTTCCGGGCCATCGAGCTGGCCCGGCCATCCAGATCCTCACCCAGCGTTGAAACGCTGGGCTATACGGCCCGTCCTTTCAGGACGGAACCTGTAATCCGTCCCATGGGGACGGGACAGGGCAGCCCAGGGTTTCAACACTGGGAAAGCCTCCATTCTCCATTCTGCATTTAGCTTTTACCGCTACTCTAATCCCATAAAAACATTTCCCAAGCAAAAAATTCCCCTTGACAATTGAACTGAAATTGCTTATATTATCTCACTGGATCATCTTTCCTATTCTCCTGGAGCGTCCTCGCCCACCGCTAAAGCGATGGGCTACATATATACCAAGCCCCCTGAAAGGGGCTGAAAAACTACCAAAGACGCGGCCAGCCACGAGAAACTGTCACGGTATAGACCGTGACGGCCCAGATAACGCGAAGCGACCCATGAAAACCTTAAAGCTAATACTACTACTGGCCGCCGCGTGGCTGGCCGCGCCAGACCCCGCCGCCGCCCAGTGGACCAGTGACCCCTACCACGGCATGGCGAACGTTTGCGATGCACCCGGTGGCCAATTCTACCCGCAAACACACCCCTTGGCCGGAGGCCGAACCTTAATTATATGGAAAGATGATAGAAGACCCCCGACGGGGCACTATAACATATTTTACCAGGTTCTCGATTCCTGCGGCAATGCTCTTTTGCCGGATAATAGAGCGCTCCTGGTAAATGGCCGCTGGGAGACCAGTTGGTCTGAGATGACTTGTATGATTAAAATTACCGCAGATGACGGATTTGGAGGTTGTATCATCGTGTTTGATGATTGCCGGGATGGTACTCAGGACATCTGGGGCCAACGAATAGACAGCCTGGGCAACCAATTGTGGGGGCCGTCGGGCTTGCATATAGTCACCTGCCCCGGACCCAGCAGCTCCGGTGTGTACGTGGAAGATTTCATCTCGGATTCTTTGGGAAATTATTTTCTGTTTTTTAATGCCGTTAGTCAGCACCCCCAACAAGCAAGTGACACTTATGCCCAAAAGTTTACGGCGGAAGGCGAACTAATGTGGGGACCCAGCGGGTTCCCGATATGTTCAGTCATGAATATTATGCAAGGAAACCCAAAAGCCCTCCCCGACCAGCGGGGGGGAGCCATGATCGTCTTTGGCCGAGAAGAGGTGCTCCCCAATGTATTTTATGCCTATGCCCAACACCTGGACGAACAAGGGAACCAACTATTTGGCGCTGGAGGCAGAAAACTGCACCACCATAACGGCTATGGGATCGGCATAACGGGGGGATTTATAGATGAATGCGTACCCGACGATGAAGGTGGAGGCGTGTGGTCGTATAATGACAACTACTACTGCTATCTGATCCATTTAGATTCACTGGCTCAGGAGTCATGGATCCGTTTCAGGTATGATATGCCCTTTACTAACACTGTTAACCTGCTGCGTCATCCGCAGGATGGGAGCATCTGGTGGCTGACCAGCGGGCATGGGTATGGGACTGAGCCGCCCGTATTCTA
>JAGVQJ010000047.1 GCA_020051775.1 Calditrichota bacterium
ATACCCACGAAACCCGTAGGAATTGATATCATTGACATTGATAGTGATGGTGATGGTGATTTCTTCCTCGCGTCAGGTAACGATGCACCAGATGGTGGTCTCCTCTTTTTCCGCAACGTCACCGGCGAATCCCCCGTCCACCCGGAGCCCAAGCGGCCCGCACCCAGCTATCCGCGCATTTCCATTCTGCCTAATCTGGGTAACTCGTCGCTCGTCGCTCGTTACTCATTGCCATCAGCCGGGCCGGTTAGTCTCAGAGTCTACGACATTTCCGGTCGCCTCACCGGCACGCTGTTTTACGGTTTCCAGTTGCCGGGCACGTACAGCTACACCTGGGATGCGGCGAACAAAGCGGCTGGGGTGTATTTACTCAGGTTGGAGGCGGGAGAAAAGGTCGAGGTTTCTAAAGCGGTGGTGGTAAAGTAACAAGGGATGTGTTTAATTATAAATCATAAATTATAAATATACAAATACTTATAACTCATAATTAATAATTTATAATTGACAATGGCGCCACGCAGCGCCTTTTAACTAACAACCAGCACTCAGCCCCTACCTCAACAGCACCACCTTCTGCGCCGCTTTGAAATCCCCCGCCACCATTTTCACCAGATACACCCCAGAGACCAGCCTCCTGCCATCGAACAGCACCCGGTGCTCCCCGGCTTCCCGCCAGCCGTCTACCAACCTCGCTACTATTCTTCCGGCAGTATCATATACGGTCAACTCCACCAGACTCGCAACTCGCAGCTCGAAACTCGCAACTGTCGTCGCATTGAACGGATTGGGTCTCGCCGGATGCAGCCGGAAAGCCTGCGGTGAAGCTGCTGGTGGGAGAGATATTCCCAGCAACGGAGCGTTCAGGTCTGCCATCGCCTGATGCATAAAAAGCAGCGCAGAGGCCTCGGTCATGAAGAATAAAGGGGCATCCGCCAGCACCCAGGAAGCCGGAACGCCGTCTCCCTTCCAGGCGACTGGCTGCTCATGCCAGGCTGAGGCGCCTCCCTGGTTGGAATTGAACTCCCCCACGACCGCAACGCCGGGCGGGTAGCTTTGCGTCCAGGTCGCTTCACAGAGCAACAATCCGCCGGGATAGTACGCCGTATTCAGGATCAAATCCGGGTAACCCGCCTGCCCGAAAGTCCCCGCGAACTGAGGCGTAGGCGCCACGCGAAGGGAATCAATCCCCGCCATATCATAGATAAAATCGCCCGGGCCGTATCCTTGCGCGTAGGCAATGGAACCCATCAGGACTTTGGATAACCGCCAGCCGCTCAAGAAAAGCTTCCCGCCGTTATTCAGGTATTTGCGCAAGGCCGTCGTGTCGGCGGCCATATCGCCGTTGAAATAGTCGGCATACACCAGCGCTATCGTGTAAGGAGCCAGATCCCCGTCCGATAAAGTGGCTCCCACAACCAGGCTATCAGCGCGATCCCACTGCCCGGCCACTTCATAGGCGCCGGTCACTAATGCGTAAAAGCTGTCCACTTGAGCGTCGGTCGGAGCATTCGGCGGGCCGGAACCGTCGGGCGTCGCGTCTACCAACAGAATCCCCCGGTCATGCGAGGCTAACTGCCCCTCCTGCACCGGTGAAGGTGCGCCCAGGAGGCCTCCGCTGAGGCGCGTGCGCACGCGGTATTGATAAAGCTGCCACGGCTGCACCCCGGCATCGAACCAGGTCGAATCCGGATGGTTCACCGAGGCGATCTGCTCGAACACACCGCCGGGGATGGCGCGTTCCACGAGGTAACTCAAGGTGGACGGTTCGGGGCGCGGGTGCCAGTTCAGTTGAACGCCGGTAGGCGTGGATTCGGTCTCGAATCCTTCCGGAGCCGGCGCGGCTATCAGCGCCACTCCGGCTTCCGAACTGAAGAGTGACGGTAGGGCATTGCTTTGTATTGAGCGCGAGAGGCTGAATTCATACGTGCTGCCCGAATCCAATCCGCCAACGTACTGCGGAGGATTTCCTGACAGGGTTAATATGTTCTCCCAATACAACTGGTTTTCGGTTCGATAGGCGAGGTACAGCACGTCGTCCGGCTGCACCAGGGAATCCGGCCACGAAACCTCCGCGCCGGTCCCGTTGCCGTAGTTTATCACCACCGGCGCCGAGGGAGCGGTAGTAGCCCTGGCCAGCACCGTCGCCGCTCCTAAAGCCAGTCGCGCCACCTTGCGGGCGTAACTGAAGGACATGTTTTCGGGCACATCACTGGGGCCGTGTTGATAGGCCACGTCTTCGCCGGTTTCGATCAAGCGGCAAGAGGCATACCCGTTGTTGTAGAACGGCACATGGTCGCCGCTGCGCCCGGGACGATCCAGCGCGTTTTGCAATAAGACCGTCAACCCCCCCGAATAGCTCTCCCCCACCCACTTCACCCAACGAGCCATCTGCCGCGACGACGACCCCTGCGGCCCGCCTGAGAAGCAGCGCACTGTCATTGAATCCACTAATCCGCCCGGATGCACAATGTGCCCGATCATGTCCAGGTTGATCATCCCGGTGACCGACATCCCGGCATTATGCAAACTATCGGCGTAGGCTTCGGCGCCCAGCAGGCCCTGCTCTTCGCCGGCAAAGGCTGCCGTCACCAACGACGCCGCCAACGGCTGCCCAGCTATAATCCGCGCGGTTTCCAGCAAAACGGCTACGCCACTGCCGTCGTCATCCGCTCCCGGCGCAAACCCGGTGATATCGCCCGAACTGACCGTGCGGGAATCGAAGTGCCCGCCCATGATCACCCTTCGGGTGGACGACCCGGCCAGCGTCGTATGCACGTTGTAGCAGGGGTAGGCGGGGTTGCCTCCCCAGGAGCCTGACCAGGGAAAAAGCTGCGCTTGCGCCCCGACCTGATTGAAACGAGAGAGCAGCCACTGCCGCGCCGCGCCAATCCCCTGGGTAGCCGAAGTCGTATCCGAGTACGTATGTCTGGTGTGGAAGTTGACCAGGGAGGCGACATCGGCGTAGAGACTGTCCTGGTGTAACTGGTTGACCAGCGCCAAGACTTGCGGATCAGCGGGCAGGGGAACCGGGTCCGCCGAACAGAAGATGACTCGCGCCAGCAGCATCATGATCCCCGCGATCAGAATTCGCTTCATGGGAGGCCTATAGGTTGAAAGGAGACGTGTGAGGTAATATAAGCAGAAATGAGGGGGAATGGCAAACAAAAACGGCGGACTTGATTGTCCGCCCGAATTACTGTTATGTCGGGTCTTGCGCCAAAGACGTGTGACCCGACATGGTGAAGTTTGTAGGTCGGACCAAGCACAGCGCAGTCCGCCAATGGCAGAGTGCGTTCCTTTAGTCCAGCGCCTTCATGACAATGACCACAATCGCCAAAGCCGCCATCCCGCCCAGCGAACCCCACCAGACGTAAAACAGAGGCGGGACTTTGCCCGTTTCCTGCTTTATAATTTGGCTGTACTGGTGGAGGTACTTCGGCAGGTACAGGCGTATCAAAAACCAGTTGATGGGAATTTTCCGCTTTTGCAGTTGGCCCATCATCAGCATGGTCGTGACGACGTAACCGCCGGCGAATAGGATCATCAGCGCAAGAAATACTGTGAACACGAGATCCTCCACCCCTCTTTATCAACAGCCGCTTATGTAGTTGCCGCCTGGATTGAAGCAAAGCGGTTCCTGGCGGTTGGGAATCTTGAGACTTGAGACTTGAGACTCGAGACTTGAGACTTATTTTACACCATCTTCACATCCATCCTCTTCACGTCCGCAATCCCCAACCCCATCTCCCCGGCGTAGCGGATGTGCCGGATCTCCGCCGGTTCGCGTTTGAACAGCGTGGCCGCCCAGGCGTCGGCGGCGACAGGATCGGAACTGGCGATGACCATCTGCGTTTCCCGCACCGAACCCGGCCCGGCGGGGCCGTAGGTCAGCAGGATGCGGGTGGCGTCCACAACAGTGAGATCCGGGCGGCGCACGGTGGCTAAATCGGCAATGGTTTGATGCAGGTCGGTGTTGTGCAGGATGATGCGATCCCAGATCAATCCCATGTAGTTCTTCAGCCCGATGGTCAATTGTGCTGCTCCGTGGTGCTTAGCGACGGGGATATTGATGACCACATCGGCGTCCAGGAATTCATTCAACGCCAGGGTTTCCTGCAAGATCAATCCCAGGGGCAGCGCCACCTCGCGGTAAGCGTCCTGAGCATTGCGGCTGCCGAAGACGACTCCTTCGGCTTCCAGTGCTGCGCCGATGCCGTTGGCCTTCCAGCCGACTTCGTCGTCGTGCGAAAACGCTGTGATTTGGGAGGCCCCAGCCAAACGGCACAACCGTGCCACCTCCTGCACCACCTCCGGATTGGTATTGACAGCGAATTCCGGCCCCAGTTCGGTGATGCAGTTGGGTTTCAGGAAGACCTTCTGCCCTTTCTTGACGAACTTCTCTATGCCTCCCAGCGACTGAATCGCCCGGCGCGTGTTCTCCGTCGGCGACGGTCCCGAAGCCACCATCAGCAACGATCCGGCAGTGGCCCCAGGCGTGCGAGTGGCCCACGACACCAACGGCAGAGACGCCAACGACGCTCCGGCTGCCAACCCAAAGCCAGTCTTAATGAAATCACGGCGATTGATGGACATTGTTTCTCCTAATCTGATTCTCGTCATTCCCGCAAGGGCTTTAGCCCGCGTCGGGAATCAATTCTAAGACAAACCGGAAAGTCAGCGATAATGTATTTCTGTTCCCTGTCCCCTATTCCCTGTTCCCAGATATTGAATCCACCGCCGCCTGCGCCTGGTCCGCCAGAGCGCCGGTGGGAGCCAATGTCAAGTATTTCTTGAAATACTCCAATGCCGAGGTATTTTCACCTTTGCGGGTATAGACTTGTCCCAGCATATAATAGGCATTGTCGAAGCTGGGATTGATTTCGAGGGCCTTGCGGTATTCGGCGGCAGCCTCGTCGAGGCGATCCATATTCATTAAACACTCGGCGTAGCTGTCATGAGCATTCGGGTTATTCGGTTCCAGGTCGCGGTAGCGTTCAAAGCAACTCAAGGCCTTTTCGATCTGCCCCATATTCATATAAGCGTAGCCTACCTGGTTGAAGACGTTGGCTTCCGTGCTGTGGTTCTTCAAATAGGTTTCGAGGTTTTCAACCCCCTCTTCCACTTGACCCAACGCTACGCAGGCGTAACCCAATCCCAGGCGCGCTTGATCCGTTGTGGTATCCACCAGAGCCGCGCGAAAATGCTTCTGCGCCTGAGTATTAAAACGCATCTGGAGCTGAGTGAATCCTACTGCGCAGTGTGTGGCATAGTCCTGGGGATCGTCAGCTAAACTCGCTTCCATTCGGGCGATGTCGCCCCAAGCTTCCAGGCGGCGTTCCGCGTCGCGCAAACGGTAGGCTTTGGGGTAGCGCGCCAGGTAATCGCGCAACTGATCCACCGCCGCCGTGAAATCCCCATTCAGGTAAAGCGCCGACCCGATTCGTCCGAATATGGCGTTCTCTTCCAAGGGTGAACCGACTCGCCGGGTCTTCACATCTGCGAAGATGGAATCAGCCGTGGCGAAATTACCCGCCCGCATTAATCCTGCCGCCCGGTACAAGGCCTGTACGTCATCCCAAGGGAAGTCACTCTTGTACCGGCTGACCATATCGCGCTCCTCCTGCACGGTTCGGGAAGCCCAGCGAGTATGAGGATAGCCTAACATCATGTCGGCCAAGATGGAAGCCGCTTGTTCCTCTTTCCCTGATGTCTTCAACATCCCGGCCAGTTCGAACTGCGTCTGCGCCGCGGATTCTCCCGGAGGCATCACTTTAAGCACCTCCTGATACATCTCCATCGCCAGAGCGGGGTTTCCCAATTCCGGCAGATGTGAACGCCAATCTTGAGCCAGCCCCGCGATCCAGGTCTCCGGCATCTGGTAGTCTTTCGTGCGGGCTTTCGCCAACGCCTGCCGGAAATACCCCGATGCTTCCTGGGGACGTTTCCCTTCCAACGCGATCAGCGACAGGCGGCGACAGGATTCCGCCGCCCAACGAGTATCCGGATATTTGTTAACAAGCTCGGCGAATAGCTTTCCGGCTTCGTCCTTCTGCCCCATCTGTGTCAGAGCAATGCTGGCGGCGTTATACAGAGCTACCACGGCCTGAGGATGATCAGGTTGGGTCTTGGCGAAGGTTCGATATTCATTGACGGCGGCCTTATAGTCGCCTTTCCAGGCATGATCCCAAGCCTGTTGCAGGGAGTTTTCTCCGGCCAGAACACCGGTCGCGGTCAGCAGCAGGATCATGACGAATGCAAGTTTTTTCATAGACGTCTCTTAAGGAAGAAAGATATTTTCACAGATAATCTTAATATAGGTAGAACCACCGGCAATTGTCAAGCGCAATCGTGAACAAACTGTGAAGAATTTCGCAAAATAGCAAGAAGCTGTCTTAAAAACCGCCCGAATAGTCATTGCGAGGGACGAAGTCCCGAAGCAATCTCCTGGTTATCTTATACCGATGAGATTGCGTCGCTTCGCTCGCAATGACTGTCCAAGCCTTTTGGGACAGCCTCCCGAGGTAGCAAAACTGAATTACAACTCAGCTATGAAAGCCCGCACCTCTTCATTTTATCCCACAGGGTCACGCGACTGATCCCCAACGATTCAGCCACCTGCGTGCGGTTGCCTTCAAAAAGCGCCAGACGGCGCGTGAGCAGTTCCCGGTCGAAGCAGATCTGCGCTTGGGAATAAGCCAGATCAAAGTCAAACAGGTCGCGGTCCTGAAGAGCGTCGCTATCCAGCAGCGTGTGTACCTCATCAGCGCCGATTACTGCCTCCTCCTTTCCTAAAACGATCAATTGCCGTAAAAAGCTGATAATCCCGCGCACGTTGGTAGGCCAATCTGCTGCTTGGATCAGCTTTACGGCCTCCGGCGAAACCGATCGCACCCGTTTCTCTTCGGCGCACAGCCTCTCCATCCAGCAGGCCACGATCTCGGGGATGTCTTCGCGCCGTTCGCTTAAAGGTGGTACCTTTAAAATGACCTCGGAAATTCTTGCTCGAAAGTCTGGCCTTAAAACCTCTTCCGGATTACGATTGGTCGCAGCCACGATGCGCACGTCAACGGTTTGGTGACGGCTGGCTCCCAACCGCCGAATCTCACGGTCGGAAAGAATGGTCAGAAGCTTTGTCTGAATCGAAGGCGAAAGATCGCCCACTTCGGCTAAATAAAGCGTCCCACCGTTGGCTCGCTCAAATGCGCCCGCATAGTCGCGTTTGGCTTCGCTGAATGCGCCTTCCATGTAGCCCACCAACTCCGACTCTGCCAGAGTTTCTGGTAGCGCCGGGCAATTTACGATCTCAAAACGCTTGAACTTCCGGGGGCTGGATAGGTGCAAGGCCCGGGCAATGGCCTCCTTGCCCGTGCCGCTCTCGCCTAAGATCAGCACGGGGGCCGCAGATCCCGCCCATCTCATGGTTTGATCTCTCAGCCGGGTCATCGCAGCGCCCGAACCTTTGAGAGGGTATCGCTCAAATTTCTCCCGCAGCTCCTCCGACAACAGCAGTTGGTTCCTGATGACGGACAAGATGCGCTCAGCGCCGGATTGGCCTTTCACCAAAAAGTCCGAAGCGCCCAGTTTCATCGCCTCGGCAGTTTCGTGGATGCCGACCTTATTAGAGATCATAACCACCGGCGGCATAGGACACACGGGATCTTTAAGCAGCTCGATACCCTTTTGAGTCCCCCGCAACTGGAAATCCACCAGCGCCAGATCCACCTCAGTTTTTTTCA
>JAGVQJ010000190.1 GCA_020051775.1 Calditrichota bacterium
AATGGGGGCCGGGGGGGATCAAACTATCGGTCGGATTCCGGGCGCGGGATAAATCCCTTGCCGGAATGACACAGCTAACGACAAAAAACAGGGGCGCACTCCGTGCGCCCCTACCGAATCCCGGATACTGAATCCCGAATCCTATTTTAATAATACCATCTTCTTCATGTCCGTGTAATTCCCGACGTGCAGGCGGTAGAGGTACACGCCGGAGGTCAGGCCGGAAGCGTCGAAGTTGACGGTGTAGGCATCGGCGACTTGATAGCCGCGCACCAATTCGGCCACCTGGCGTCCGGCGGCGTCGAAGACCGTCAGGGTCACGTCACCGGCTTCGGGCACCATGTAGCGGATGGCGGTGGAAGCGTTGAACGGATTGGGGTTGTTCTGCGCCAGATCGTAGCGCAGCGTCTGCACCCGCACCGGTATGGATAGTTCCGTGCCGCCGTCCAGGAAAATGGTTTCCAGGCGGTAAGTGTAAGCTTTACCCGCTTGAACCGAGGGATCAACGAACGTGTAAGTGTGCATTTCAACCGGGCTGCCGGCGGCGGGGATAACTTGCGCATTGACGGCGGCAAAGCCGCTGCCTTCGGAGCGCAGGACGTTGTAGCCGTAGCAGTCAATTTCGCTGGCCGTGACCCAGGTGATCTGCACGGCGTCGTTCTCGAAATTGCCGGTGAAGGAGGCCAGAGTGATGGGTGTGGCGGTTCCTCCGCTGGGGAAGACATCCACGACGGCTTCGAAGGTCGGCCCCCAGGCCACGAACGGTTCATCGGTGTCGGGCGGCCAGTTGTCATGCACCTGCACCATCTGGCTGGGAGCGGTGTCATACCCGACCAGACTCATGGCATGGTTGCCGTAGGTGGGGTGATTGAAACAGCAGATCTCCGCCGGACGGCCACCGTTGATGGCGGTGGTCACATCGGAGAAGGAGGCGGGGTCGTGAGTGACGTCTGTGAAGTTGTAATTGTTATTGTAAGCCGAGCTGTTGCACACAGCGATGATGCCCTGGGCAATTTCCTGCACCGTGACGCCCTGGCCGGGCTGCCAGCCCATAGCCTGGCGCATTTGATCGCGCAGACCCCAGAAATCATTGTCAATCAGCAGTGTCCAGGGGCCCTGACTCTGGTAAGTGTGGTTGTCCCAGTAGCCCACCGTCTGCGCCGAGGAGTGCGGCCCGCAATCGGTGTCAGCCTGGTTGAAATTGGGAACGCCCGAAATCGTCACAGGATCGTCCACTTCGGCGATCATAGGGTTGAACAGAGCCGTCCAGCCTGACAGTGAGAGATTGCTGCCGGGGAAATCGTACAGGCTGCCGCAACCGGCGAATACGGAGGGCGTCAGGTTCATCAGACGGCGGGGATTGACCACCACACTGGCGGCGCCATTGGTGACTTCGTACCAGTTTTCCAGCGGAGCCAGGTAGTAGTTGGCACTGATCTGAACGTCGGTGCCCAGAGCGACGCGCCCCATCGCCTTGACGTCTTCGGTGAAGATCATATGAGCGGGCAGGCCGTCGCAGGTTTCCAGGACGGGGCCATACTGGTTGTCCACGGCCATGATGACGTACGCGTAGTCATCGGCCTGGCGAGCCATTGCCCAGCCAGCGGTTTCCTGGCCGGCCTGGCGCAGGGCATATCCTGCGAGGATATTGCTCTGTGAAATGGTGTTGACGCCGTGGCGTCCGTAAACAAACGCAAAAGCTGAGGGTGCGCCGTCGCTGCGCAACAGGGTGGTTGAGCTGATCAGAGTGACATCTCCCCAGTAAGCCATCCCGACTTGGGCGGCAGCTCCCTGGGCTTGATCCATCGTAACGGGTGCGGCGGAGGCAGTGCAAGTGAGGAGCAGGATCAAAAACATCGTAGCCAGATGTTTCACGTGACCTCCTTCAAGGTAGGTGATACCAATGGTTAATGTTTATTTTGTCTTTCCTTTTATTTCGAGCATAAATTTAATAGGGAAAACAGCGGTTGAGTAATTTAGCATTATTCAAACAGCGGAGCAAGAAAATTTTAGAGCAAACTTTACGAGTGGTAGTTGACGTGGATCACAAGTTTTTTGGGAGGCGGTTACGGGAAATAGAAGGCACTTACTCCAATTCCACCACCGTCACGCCAAACTCGCCTTCCTCCGGGCGGCCGTAACGGAAGGATTTAACGCCGGGGTAGCGTTCCAGAACCTCCCGCACGCGCACCCGCAAGGCTCCCGTGCCCTTGCCATGAATGATGCGCACCGATTTCCACCCGGAAATACGGCAGTCGTCCAGGTACTTCTCCACCGTGAAGGCGGCTTCGTCGCCCATCATGCCGCGTAGATCCAGTTCGTAGCTGCCGTTGGGGGTTTCCGTCAGGGAGATGCGTACTGGCGGCCCGGATTCTTCGCTTTTTGGAGTTTTGGCCGGGCTTAGGCGATCCACGGTAATCCAAAGGTGCAGCCCGCCGACTTCCAGCATGACCTCCTGGCCGTCTTTTTTCAAAGCCAGCACCCGCACCGGTTCGCGCAGGTCGTCCATCTTCACCCAGTCACCCGGCTGGAATTTGGGTTGTTCGGGTTCGTCCACAGAGGGTGCTGGTTCAGAACTTCCGGAGTTATCCTTCAAGAGAGCGTTGACGCGCTCTTTTTCACTCCGCACGGTCTGGTGGGCTTTTACGATGACCGGTTTGGAGGCGGCTTGCTCTCGAATGGCCTTGACCTCGGCTTCGATGCGGCGATTGACGCCTTCCAGGAGTTCTTTGGCTTCGCGGGCGGCCTTGTGCAGGCGCTCCTTTTCGGTGGCTTTCAATTCCTGCAGGCGTTCGCTGTATAGTTTGCGCAGAGATTCCATTTCGGTGCGTTTCAACTGCGCCTCGCGCCGCGCGATTTCAGACTGCCGCAGCGATTCGTTCAACCGCGCCAGCAGGTCTTCCAGGCGGGTTTTTTCTTCGCCCAGAAAAGTGCGCGCCACCGACAGAATCTTTTCGGGCAGTCCTGCCCGGGCGCTGATCTGCAAGGCATAAGAGCTACCGGGAAAACCTGGTCGGAAACGGAAGGTGGGTTGCAAGGTTTCCTGGTCGAATTCCATGCTCCCGTTGAAAATCCCATTGGTGTCGTGGGCGAAGGCCTTCAGTGTTCCCTGGTGGGTGGTGACGATGGCCAACGACCCTTGTTTCAATAATTCCAGCAGCGCGGCGCGTGCTAGCGCCGATCCTTCCGCCGGATCGGTCGAAGCGCCGATTTCATCCAAGAGCACCATCTTGGGGTGTCGCTCGTCGGCCAGAGCTTCCTTCAGTCGCTTGACGTGCGAGGTGAAGGTGGAAAGATCCTGATCCAACGATTGGGGGTCGCCGATGTCGCAGTGCAGGCTTTGCAAAAGGGGCAGCGTCGTGCCTTCGCGGGCCGGGACGTGCAATCCACAAGCGGCCATCAGGCAGAGCAGACCGGCTGTCTTCATGGCCACGGTTTTGCCGCCCGCATTAGGCCCGGTGATAACCAGAATCTGGCCTTCTTCGCCGCCTAAAGTCAGGGTGAGAGGTTCAACCTGGACGCCACTTTTCAGCGCCAGCAAGGGGTGTCTCGCTTCAACCAGCCTGAGGTAGGGTTTGGCAGTGATTTCGGGGGGGATGCCATTTAAAAGCCGGGCAAAGCGCGCGCGAGCATAGACGTGATCGAATTGAGTGAGGATTTCAAGTGCGGCAGTAATCTCGGGAAGTTGCGCTCGAATCAGATCGCATAATACCAGCAGCAAACGGTGGATCTCGCGCATTTCGTCGCCGGACAGGCGGCGGATGGCGTTGCCGATGACGATGGTTTCTAAGGGTTCCACGAAGATGGTGGCGCCGGTGGCCGATTCATCCTGGATGACGCCGGAAATCTTGCTGCGATGTTCCGATTTGACAGGGATCAGCAGACGGCCTTCGCGGTAGGTGGGAGCGTCTTCCTGTGTCAAACGCTGCGCCGACCACTTCTTCAGCACAGCGTCAAGTGCTTCATGCAGGCGCCGGGCTTCGGCTTCTTTCTGGCGGCGGAGGCGTTTTAATTCCGGGCTGGCATCGTCGCGGATCTCTCCGGCCGGATCGAATATTTTGTCAATTACTGCAACCAGGGCACCGAAATCGTCCAAGCCCTCGGACAATGTCTTTAGTAGCGAGTAGCTGGTTCCATGTTTGACGAAGAAGTTTCGCAAGCTGCCGGCCACGGACAAAAAGTCGCGCAGCGGCAGATATTGGTCGCGATCCAGCAGCGATCCGGGTAGAGTGATGCGGCGCAGGGTGGGCGAAATATCGCTAAGCCCTTGAAGGGGTAGAGTCGTCTGGCTGAGCAGGCGAACCATTTCATCCACCAGCGTCAATTCATGGCGGACTTCTTCGGCCTCGGTCGAGGGGACGGAATCCAGCACCCGGCGACGTCCCAATTCGGAGGAGGCCTGCCGCGCGCAGATCTCCAGGACACGGTCGAGTTCAAGGAGTTTAAAGGTCTCGGTCATGCGGCACCTTCTACACCGCTTCTTCGGAGTGGCCTTTGTAAGGATGTCTTTCATCCAAAAGCTTGTCCAACAGGGGACGGATGGTATGAATGGCGGGTTTCATCAGGCGAGTGCGAGGAGCCTCTCGGATCATCACGTTGCTTAAGGGGGAGAGCAACAAGATCAAGGTCAATAACAGTACCACCACCGCGCCGCGCACCAGGCCGAACACAACTCCCACCAGGCGATCCACCCATCCGACAAAAGTAGCGTGCAGGACCTTTTTCAGAGCGCCGCCCACCAGGCGCAGCAGCGCGCTGACGATTATCAGAATCACCAAAAAGGCAACTACATGCAGCAGCCACGCTGGTAATCCCGTGAATTGCAAGTACGAGGATGCGAGGGCAAAGTATTTCCAGCCGAGAAATAACCCGAGCAGCAACCCGGCAAGCGAGAACAGTTCATAGACGAAGCCATGAATGCCCCCTTCGACTGCCGAGGCAACGATGATGATGAGAATGATGATATCCAGGTAATGCATGGATCACCTATTTCACGATCGTCAGTAGTAATTCCCGGACAATTTCCGCCGCCATCACTGAAGAGCGGCCGCTGATATCCCAGACCGGCGCCAGCTCCACCACATCGGCGCCGACCACGTTTAATGGTGCGATCTCTTCCAGCACGGCTAAAAATTCGCTGAACTTCAAGCCGCCGGGTTCAGGATTGCCCACACCAGGTAATTCCGCCGGATCGAACACGTCCAGATCTATAGTCAGATAAACAGGTTCTTCGTCCAAACCGCGAATGGCTTTCTTCAAGGAAGAGATCTCTCGGCCCAGCAGGATACCTTCGCTGCGCGCCCATTCAAATTCCGAGCGCTCGCCGGATCGAATCCCCCACAGCAGTAAACGATCAGCGCCGAGTTGTTCTGCCAGACGGCGAGCAACACACGCGTGCGAATAAATTCCTCCGGTATATTCGCCGCGCACGTCCATGTGCGCATCCAAGTAGAGTATTTTGGGCCGGAGGCCGGCTTCAACCAACCCCTGGATGGCTCCGGCGGTGACGGTGTGATCGCCACCCAAGCCTAATAAACTGACCTGATGGCGGTATTTTTCAGCATACAGGGAGCGAATGGCGGCGATAGCGGCTTCCGGATTCTTCCCCGCCAATTCCAGATCACCGGCGTCGTGAAAGCGCAGCTCTTCCAAGTCGCGGTCGAGGTAGGGGCTGTAGCTCTCGATGGAATCGGAAGCCAGGCGAATCTCCTGCGGCCCGAATTGAGCTCCACGGCGAAATGAGCTGGCTTCATCGTAGGGCAATCCGACGATCTGCCAGCGGCAAGCCTCGGGAGTCTCGCGGGAGGCGAGGAAGGGTAGGGGGAGTGGGTCGGTCATTGTATATTCTTGTCAGAATCGCAGATTTCCGCAGATCCGGCAGATTGCGTAGATTTATTTATAAGTAGCCAAGAATCAATAGCCAAAAGCTAAAAGCTCCTCATGAAATTCGGCAACACAAACGCCGCTATGTGGATATCACGGTTATAATACCGCGCTGATCCTTCGATGGTTTTGGCAGCTTCGGGGCGGCGCACAACAGGTTCATGGCCATCCTTCGCGCAAAACGCGAAACTCCAGGCGCCGAAAGGATAGCAGGGTATCGGTCCCCAATATAGCTTCGCCAATGGGAATATTGAGCGCATTTTCTCCAAAATCGTGGCGGGTTCTTTCTGCAGACTAAAAGGTGATTCGCTCTGCACAGCCACCAGACCGCCGGGCTTTAAGGCTTTCTTCACCTCCGTGTAAAAAGCGCGGCTGAATAGCCCTTCTCCGGGGCCGATGGGATCGGTTGAATCCACCAGCACGACGTCGTAAACTTGATCCAGACCCTGGACGAATTCCACAGCATCCTGGATAACCAGGTTGACCTTGGGATCGTCAAGTTTGTTGGCCAGACCGGGTAGGAACAGGCGGCTGACCTTGACGACCTCCTCGTCAATTTCCACCATGTCCACTCGGCGAACGGTGTCATGCAAGAGCACTTCGCGCACCGTGCCGCCGTCGCCCCCACCCACCACCAGAATCGTCTCCGGTTTGGGATGCGACAGGAGCGGAATATGCACGAGCAGCTCATGATAGAGAAACTCGTGCGCCTCGGTCAGCATGATAGCGCCATCCAACACCAGCAAGTTGCCGAAATCGGCGGTTTCGTAAATTTCCACGGTCTGGTAGGGGCTCACGCTGTGGTGCAACCGTTTATTAATGCGGTAACCAATGCTGGAGGCGTTCTGGAAACGCTCGTCGAACCATGAAGAGGGGGTGTTTATCATCGTGTTCATCACCCGAATATATTCGGGCGCTCATTGAAGAAAAAGTGGTTGAAACCGCCGATATTATCAGTCGTTTAACGACTTCTAAATAGCGAGCACCCGAATTTATTCGGGTGCTTTGCGGGGTAATATTATAAGCTTTTCAGATCAGCACGACTCCTGCAAACGCGGCCACAGGATCGTTTACGACCTTAACCTCGACTGCCCGGCTTTCAAGGCTGCGGATTTTCAAACCCCGGCTTTCCAGCGCTTTCCGGGCCATGGTCGTGACGATTTCTTCAACCTCCTGTTTGTGACCCACAGCAGAGTATTCCATGATGACGCCGGCTCGGCTCTCATCTTCAGG
>JAGVQJ010000085.1 GCA_020051775.1 Calditrichota bacterium
GCATGCCGCCGTAAACTTGTTCGATGGTCACTTCGCTGACCACCTTCGATCCATGTTCTTTGACCAAAGCTTTGATCTCATCGCGCATGGCGGGGATCAATTCCGCCATCCTCTTTTGAAGTCTTGCCATGCCATTACTCCTTCAATTTGAATAGGTAAATAGGGATTCTCGATTTTTTACCGACCGGCAGCGCCTTCCAGCGTGAGTAATTTTCTTTTTATTTCCACTCCCCCACCTCCGAAACCGGTTAGATTGCCGTCTCCAGCTATGACGCGATGGCAGGGGACAAAGAGTGCTACCGGATTGCACCTGCAGGCGCCGCCTACCGCGCGCGCCGCGCTGGGTTTGCCTACCTTGGCCGCGACTTGGCCATAACTGTAAGTTTTACCGAAAGGAATTTTCAGCAGGGCTTTCCATACTTTAACCTGGAAGAGAGTACCCTGTAAGTCCAAAGGGAAATTCGTAGGAAGAGACCGACCCTTCTTGAAATAGGCATCGAGGGCATCCACAGCTTGCGACAAGATCGGATCCTTTTCCGACTTGACGTGCACCCATTCTCCCTTGGCAATTCGTTGATTTTCCTGCCAGAAATCGGGATACGATTGACGCATTCCCAACGCTCGCAAACCTTTGGAGCTGGCCAGGAGATGAATCTCGCCCAAGGGGCTACGATAAGCTGTGTAATGAAATTCCATCTTACCTCCCAAACGTAATCATGTCAAAATTAATTTTACCCCAGCCACGATCAGGACACAGGCCAAAAGTCGTTTAATCGCAAGTGCTGAGAACTTTCGGCTGCCGAGGTATGATCCAATCAGCCCTCCGCATATTGCCGCGACGGCCAATGGTAACGCAAAGGTCGGAACATGACGCGTGCTGCTAAGATTGCCTGCCAGGCCTGCGATCGAATTGGTCAAAATAAAGAGCGCTGAAGTGGCAGAGGCTGTCTTGGTTTTCGACCATTTGAAGAAAATCAGAAGGGGTGTAAGGAAAATACCTCCACCCGTGCCGGTCAATCCTGCCAGAAATCCAAGACCCGCGCCGATAGTCAGCGCGAGAAGTATGGACGGCGGATGCGTTGCTGCCTCTACCTTAGGCGTGAATATGAATCTAAACGCTGAATAAATTAAAATGCTGCCTACTAAAATTTTAAAAACAGGCGCCGGAACAACCAGGGATCCCCCTATAAATGCCATCGGCACCGATAGTATGGCAAACGGCCAAAAGAGCCGAAAGGAAAAGTGTCCCGCTCGATAAAACTGCCAGGTGGCCAACGAAGCAACCAGGATATTCAGGATAAGTGCGGTCGGGCGAATAAACTCTGGCGAAAAAGACGCTAAGGTCATCACCGCGATATATCCGCTGGCGCCGGCATGGCCGACGGATGAATAAAGAAACGCCACCACAATAATCCCGAAGGCAACCAAGAAAACGTTATCAGGAGTCATAACCAAAAGATCGGTAAGGACTTACTTGCTCAAGCCAGACAATGCGAGGGGGTCCCTTCCTCCGCGCATTGTTGTACCCAGCCCTTGCGAAAACCCAAAGTTTGAGCAAATGCAACGATATCTTCGTACTCGGGAACGGTCAGTCTTCGACCCAATATATCGTGGTTTTCCGTGCGCCAGGTCGGGAAATATTGAACCATGAGGCTCAAATAGATTCGGTTGCTGAATCGCTCCCACAATCGAGAAAGCAGCTGTCGGCTATCCTCGATTCCACCCGGCAAAATGAGATGCCGGACGATCACAGCGCGGGCATGGCCGGTGTCCACCTGTTCCACCATTGTAGAGAGAGCCGCCAGATTGTGCTCGGGGTAATCGCCGGCATCCTGGATGGCCGCCGCGCGATCCGGATCTGCGGTTTTAGCGTCCGGCAACCAGATGTCCACAATGCCTTCCAACAGCCGGATTATCTCCGGGCTTTCATAACCCCCGCCGTTATGCACGAGTGGAAGATTACAGCCCTCTTGCAGGCAGAGTTGATAGGCTTCCAACGCCCCAATGATCTGCGGCGTGGGGGTCACCCAACCCAGCGAATGAGCGCCCTGGCGATATTTCTTGAGAATGCGATCAGCCAGTTGGCGCGGAGATAGTAAACGGCCCACCCTATTTTGAGAAAGGGGCCAGTTCTGACAATGTAGACAATGCAGATTGCATCCGGAAAAGAACACGTTTACAGCGCCACGCCGCCCGGAGATCGGTGGTTCTTCGCCCGTATGCCGTGCAACCGAAGCCACCCGAAGTTCCGAACCCAAACCGCATTCACCGATTTCTCCCGAATTTCGACGTGCGGCGCAAGCTCGCGGGCACAGCGCGCATGGATCCAGACAGGGGCGCATGGCAGTCAACGCACTCTCAATCCGGGCGAGGCGAACTGTGAGGTCTGCAAGGGATAATCTGCGCTCTAGGTTCCCGGGACGCAACGACGGAATCGCAGTGGCTTCCATCCGCTAAGATAACCTCAATTTAATTCCTGGAACGGGATAATGCAAGATAAAAACGCCGGACTTCGTTGTTGTCCGGCGCTTAAGGGGTGCTGCAACATGGAAACATCCAGCAAGTTCAAATTCAATTTAACTTATGGTTTGGCCTTCGCACTATCAGCGACCGCCACCGTGTCCTGCTGCATGATGCCGGACAGATCCTGGATTTCGTTGATGTCCTTGCCCAGGTTCTTCAGTTCCCACTGCGCCGAGGCGACCATGCCGCTGTCTGCGCTGCTCGAATACTTGTCCAAAAATGCCTGGTAGGCGGCTTCGGCGCGTTTCAGGTCTTTAATCTCGTTGGCCAGGATGAAGCCGACCATGAACTGGGACTGTGGCGCATATTTGCCGCGGGGGTGGACCTGAACCAGTTTCTCATAGCTGGCAACGGCTTCGGAATACTTGCTCTCCTCTTGGAATTTCTTGGCTTCATTGAACATCTGATCTTCAGCCGGTTTCTTCTGGCATCCCACGGCGAGCAACAGAACCAAAGGCACAAGGCTTAGCAGGATGACGATACGCTTCATTGTTGACCTCGTTAGATTATGACTGATCTTGAATTTGTGATGAATATCGCTTGAAATACCTGTTTTTAACGCTCATGGGCCGGGCAAAGATCCGAGCCCCGCAAAGCCGGTCATTGGTTATTTGCGAACCGATTCGTCTTGATCCAGTTTCGCCATGATGCTGTGACGCCGTCCATACAGGAAATAAATTATCAGCCCGATACCCAGCCAAATTCCCAGCCGCAACCAATTTTCCACTGGCAGCGAAAACATCAGTAGCACACTGGTTAGGATGCCCAGGATAGGGATCAGCGGAAATAGAGGCGCCTTGAAAGTGCGCTCAACATCGGGACGTTTGTAGCGCATGATCAAAACAGCGGTGCACACCATGGCAAAGGCCAATAACGTTCCGATGTTGACCAGCTCCGCCAGAATGCGCAAGGGTAGGAAGGCAGCCACGCAACCCACGAATGCGCCCGTTAAAATCGTGGATTTCCAGGGGGTACGGAAGCGAGGGTGGATGGCTCCGAAAAACTTTTCGGGAATCATGCCGTCGCGGGCGATGGCCAGGAGGATGCGCGGTTGGCTGAGCATGAGGACCAGGAGAACCGAGGTAATACCCGCAATGGCGCCAATAGAGATTATAAATTGCACAAAGGGCAGGCCAACCTGAGCAAAAGCATCGGCCACAGGAGCATCAATGTTAATTTTATCGTAGGGCACCATGCCGGTTAATACCATGGAAACGCCGATGTAAAGGACGGTGCAGAGCACTAATGAAGTGATGATGCCAATGGGGATATCGCGCTTGGGATTGCGAGCCTCTTCGGCGTGCGTGGACAGTGAATCGAAACCGATATAAGCGAAAAAGATCATCGCCGCTCCGGCCAGCATCCCCAGCGGTTCTCCGCCCAAGCCGGTTTGACCCGCCACGGTCTTACCGAAAAAGCTGATGCCGCTAAGCCCAAAGGGGGCAAAGGGATGCCAATTGGCGGGATTAACGTAGAACGCGCCAACTACGATGACCATGATGACGACAGCCACCTTGATGATGACGATCGTGCTGTTGACTGTAGCGCTTTCTTTGATGCCTTTCACTAACAGCAGCGTGACAATTCCGGCAATGACCAGCGCCGGCAAGTCAAATACCGATCCAGTCAAACCGATCTGTCCCGTAGCGGGGAAATAATCGAAAGGCGCTCGCTGCAAAGCGACCGGAATGTGCAGATTGAATATGCCGATGAAATTCTGGAAATAGTGCGACCAGCCATGCGCCACGGCGGAAGAAGCCACAGTATATTCCAGCACCAGATCCCATCCCATGATCCAGGCGAACAATTCTCCCAGGGTGGCGTAAGCATAAGTATAGGCAGATCCGGCTACGGGAGTCAGCGAGGCAAATTCCGCGTAACAGAGCGCGGCGAAAATACAGGCCATTCCTGCCACACCGAAGGAGAGGATCAGCGCCGGGCCGGTCTTGTCGTGGGCCGCCACGCCGGTCAAAACGAAAATACCCGTACCGATGATACAACCGACCCCAAGCGCAGTCAGCGTGACCGGCCCCAGGCAGCGACGCAGACGATTTTCGCCTTCCGCTTCAGCCAGAAGCATCTCCAGCGGCTTTTTGGTGAACAGTCCGTGGGCCATACTTTGGGATTCCTTATTATGCCTTTAGCGAGAAGGGATTGAAATCCGTTTCAGCGTCGTACACGTCCAGATTTTCGCTGCGTTTTAAGAACTTGATTACCCGGTAGGTAGCTGGAGTGGCCAAAACCTCTATCCCGACCTTGAAGATATAATTCGACAAGATGACCGATCCCAGCAGACCGGCAGGTAGAATCCCGGCGAAGGCGATCACGCAGAACAGGGCGGTGTCCACCCCCTCCCCGGCGATGGTGGAACCGATGGTGCGAGTCCAGAGAAAGCGGCCATTCGTCCAGATTTTCATCTTGGCCAGAACGAAGGAGTTGGAAAATTCCCCAGCGCTGAATGCGATAAGACTGGCCAGAGCGATGCGCGGCGTGGTCATCAGCAGGTTTTTGTAGGCGTCTTGCAGTTCCCAGCCGGGAGCGGCAGGGAGCTTCCCCACGATCCACAGCACCGCCGACATCACCAGGCAGGACAGGAAACCCGTCCAGATGACGCGCCGCGAAGCCCGGTAGCCATACACTTCGGTCAGGATATCCCCGAAGATGTAGGAGAAGGGGAACAGCAGCGTGCCCCCATCAAAGGTGAAGGGGCCCAAGGAGAGGATTTTAGTGGAAGCGACGTTGGAGATGACCACCACGGCGACGAACAGTCCGGTGATAATTTCCAGGTAGCGTGTGGATTGGCGCTGCATGATCTGGAAATATAAGAAATTCCAGAGGGGGAATGCAAGAGGAAAATGTGAATGGTCACTTCAGCAGAATGATCTTTACGACCTGCACTTCACTTCCGGCCTCCAACCTGACCAAATAGATCCCCGAAACCAGCCGCGAACCATCGAAGGTGACATCGTGCCCACCGGCCCCGGAATATCCATCCACCAGCGTTGTCACCAGTCTCCCGGCAGTATCGTAGACCGTTAACTGGACATAACTCGCAACTGGCAACTCGAAACTCGCAACTGTAGTGGCGTTGAAAGGATTGGGCGAAATCCTCGGAGGGACATGCTTTGTCATGTCCCTTTCCGGGCCATCGGACGTTACGAAGCGCGTCCCTCCGACCTCATTTGGGAACGGTTCTCCGGCACAACTGGCCTCCCATACGGTAGCGCCGCCGTCCCCGGCGGTGGATTTACTAAAGGTGAAGAACGACGAGTCAATGACCGTTCCCGGATAGGTTAAGGCGCAATAACCGACATAAGTGTATTGACCAGCAGACCAGCTTCCCGGCACATTCTGGATGCGCAGACGGGTGATTGTCACTCCGACAGGAGGATTGAGATTATTAACCGGCCCCAGAGTGGTCTGCCAGCTCGAATCGGGGAAGCGTACACCCGCCCAGACACTGAACGGCACCGGTGCGGGGCCGTTATTGACCACCGAAGCATTAAAATTGAAGTTGCCGCCTTGCGCGGGGATGACGATGGGAGGATTCAGGGGGGTGAGGGTGACGTCAATGTTCTCTCCGCTTTGATCGTAATAATGCGCTCCCATGTCTGCGCGGGTGCAATCGGGATCAAGAGGGCTAATGGGATCGCCGGTATCAATGCAGGGGGAGCCGGGGCTTAAGAACCAGTCATCGACCAGAAGGGGGTCAGATTGGATGTTGCCAGGGCCGACAATCACGCCCGCATAGGGAGTTTGACAATCAAAAACATCACAATACAGTACTTCAAAAGAACCTGAGAATCCAATATAGCCTTCTGTAACTATACAATTCATTACTGGACCGGGAGTGACATCAGCGATACCAGTCCAAGAATTAGAAATTGTACAATTTTGAATTATTCCATTGAAGTGATTAATTCCCGTAGATCCCGTTAAAACTACATGAAAACAATTGTATCTACAGATACCTGAACATTCATCGAGTCCTCTGCTATAGGGGCTGTAAAAATAGGCACTTGCGTGAGCGAGAATTGTATTATACTCGAAGGTCCCATAACACCCATAGAAGCCTCTTGCTGCTGCACCGCCCATTTCCTCCCATGTATTTTGCGCCTGAGCATGAACATAATTACCAATAAATTGACCGCCAGCATTAGCTATGCAATTCGATTCAATAAACAGATTTGCCCCAAAATGTGAAACTTGAATTGAATTGTTTTGCACTAACCAATTAGAGCCTCCTATTAATTCGCCAAATAACTCACTATTAGTTAAAATATTCCCTGATGAGCCTGTCGCGATAATTTTACCTCCCCCCTGAAGCTTACAGTAATTTATATATGTTGGAGCAGGTCCCAGGTACAGTGATATTTTTTCCAGAATGGAATACAACAAATGCGATTGTGTCGTGGCGGAATGAAAATTGAATTGAGCACCAGAAATAGCGCTTAAGCAATTAATTTGAACGCTCTCTGCCAGCCCACCTGCCTGTCCATTGACATTGAGCGTTCCATAGACGTCAAATGTATAAACGTTCTGAAAGATGACTACCGTCCCCGGCATCATGGTCAGACTATCCTCTGCCGGGATGTTGATGTTGCCCTCGATCAGGTAAGGGGAATTGAACGCATTCCACACCCCCGACACCGGCCCGGCGGGAACGTGGGTCTCGGCGGCGGCGATCGCAGCGATTGCTGCCACAGCGAGTAAGAAGGCGAGAAACTTTCGCATGGCTGACTCCTTGTAAAGTTATGAGTTATGAGTTATGAATTATGAGCATAAGTATTTGTTTATTCATAACTCATAACTTATAATTCATAATTTATTTCAGCAGTACTAATTTGCTTTCGACGCGCTTGCTCGGCGTATTCAGAATGGCCAGGTATACCCCAGAGGCAAGTTCCCGGCCATCGAAAGACAGGTCGTGGCGGCCGGGGGACAAGTTTTCCAGATATATATTCCACACGACACGGCCGGCCAGGTCGTAGATTCGCAGGTTGGCATCCCCGCCGGGTTCAGGCAAGGAGAGTTGCAGCGTGGTGGCCCGGTTGAAGGGGTTGGGAGAGGCTTTCAATTCCAGCTTCGCGGGGAGGAGTTCGACTAACCCAGCGACATTGGCTTGCCCGAGATCGCCGGAGGTTATTTCAGGTGCAGGCCATACTTCAGCATCGCCCTCGGAATGCCCCAATTTCTGGAAGTAGAAATAACTTAGATCGGTGGCGGCATTGGGGTAGTCGCCCACGTGCACGTCATAGCGATATATTCCCGCCGGAGCGCTGGCTGGCACCCACTGGGTCAATTGGAGAGTCATGGAATCGGAAGCAGCCAGGTTGCGGTTGGTACGCAGCAGGAGTGGGCTATTGACATTGCCGCTGGGCAGCACGACCGAAGTCCAAAAATCCACCACCTGCACGGTAGGTAGTTCATTTCCTGCTTTCACATTGAATACCACCGGCCCGCCGGAACTGGGCACTGTGGTGGGGATGGAGATCGGATCGGCCTGCACGAACACTTGCGGCGCGAAATAGGCATTGGCATTGGCGCCGCCGGGTGTAGCGGCGATGGCTCCGCCGTTCAAATGCCAATCCAGGCTGTCGCCGGTGTCGGTGGAGTTGGCGTCCCGGCCATAGGTCTGATTGGCGCCGGGGACGGGCAGAGTGAACCCGGCGGCGTAGTTCATGCCCCAACTCAAACCGTCGGTGATGGCGGTGTTGGTATTGGGCGGGACAACCGAAGTATTGTTTAATGTGCAGCCATCGGATTGGTTGTGCAGAGTGTACGACCCAACGGAAACGAGTTGGCGCGCCCCGGTGCTTCCGGAAACTTCAAAATCGGGCCGGAATCCGTAGTGAGAACGGAAGAGAGCACCGTCATGAGATACCACTGCATACTCGTGCGGCCCCAGCCAGCTCTGTGCCGGAAACTGCCAGTAGTTTCCGTTGTTAAGCAACCCGTCGTGGATTTTGTACCCGGCCAGGTTGAACCATTGGGCGGTGGGATTGTACAGCTCGACCCATTCCGCCTCCTGGCTGGGAAACCAGGGGATGATTAAGGCTTCATTAATCAACGGCGCCGTCGGGAAGGGTTCGACATGGGAGAACGAACTCCAGCCGGGGTGAGAAGCCTTCCACGCGTTGTATTCCGACACCACGGTCTGCACGGTCGCAAAACGCGCAATCTGATTGCCGCGCGGAGTGTAGTGCCCGACATAATTTGCGAGTATGTGCTGGATGAAGGTGGCTATCTGATTCTGGTAATAAGGGTCGAAATTCCAGGTATGTGTCAGGAAGCCAAAAGTCCAGACTTTGTTGTTCAGCGAATCCTGATTGGCGGATTCGGAAGCCAGCCAATCCTGATAGCAGACGTAGAGGTGCTCTTCCATAGCGGATTCGAGGCAGTTGTAGCCGTGCGCCCATTCGTTGCCGATTTGGGCGTAGTGGTCAATATGGACGAAATTGGCGGAAAGGTCCTCTTCGATTTCATGGCCCAAGCGGTCGTCGGCAGCGGGGTTCTGCGGGTGGTGCATGAGCGTTCCGGTGTAGTCCAGGCATTTCTCCGAGCGGTCGCCTGGCCCGGCAGTAAAGCCGAATTGCTGCATGAGCTGGCCTTCGGTGCTGCATAGAAACGACCACGAACACATGGTGGTGTTGTTGGGAGTCAGCAGACTCACCCAAGTTTTATTATCCGACCAGAGGCGTTCGGTGCTGTCGGGATTATACAGGGGGACGCCGTACCGGTTGGTGCAGGTATAGGCGCCCCAGTTGTTGGGGCCTAAACGGTATTGGTCGTGAAAGTGCGTGCCGATCTCATGGCCGTGAACCAGGATCTGGTCATACACCCATTCGTCGTTTTGCAATAGGACGTATTCGGCCATGTCTCCGCCCATCAGGTAGGTCATCTTGAAGGGGTACTGGCTGGTTTGCGCCAGCGAATCCATCCAGAGGACGGCGTTCAGACGGGTCTGATAATTCGCCGGATTGATAGGCTCTTCATGAACCATGAACACGATGTTAATGGGCGGCTCGTATTGCACGGCGGCAGCAGGCAGTATGGCCGTCAACAGGGACAGCAGAATAAGGGCGATCAGGCTCAGTTGCTTCACGAGAGGCTCCTGTGACAGGGGAATCATGTGATTATTTTACCAGCATCATTTTCTGTACGGCACTGAGACTGCGGGCTTCGATCCGCACGAAATACAGTCCGGAAGCCAACGCCGATCCATCGAAGGTAGCCACGTGCGTGCCGGCCTCACGCCATCCGTCCACCAAGGTTGTCACCAGCCTCCCGGCCGTGTCGTAGATTCTCAGACTGACGAGCCCTGGATTTAATCCAGGGTTGAAGCTGATCGCTGTGTTGGGATTAAAGGGATTTGGTGCAATATTAAGGTCTAAACCCGAAGGGACAGCGGCGGTCATTGACCGCTCGCCGGAGAACGGTTCGCCGGTGCAACTGGCTTCCCATACGGTAGCGCCGCCGTCTCCGGCGGTGGATTTACTAAAGGTGAAGAACGACGAATCAATGACCGTGCCCGGATAGGTTAAAGCGCAATAGCCGACATAAGTGTATTGACCGGCAGGCCAGCTCCCTGGCACATTCTGGATTCGCAACCGGGTGATTGTCACTCCGACAGGAGGATTTAGGTTATTGACTGGCCCCAGAGTGGTCTGCCAGCTCGAATCGGGGAAGCGTACACCTGCCCAGACACTGAACGGCACCGGAGCCGGGCCGTTATTGACCACCGAGGCATTGAAATTGAAGCTACCGCCCTGGGCGGGGATGACGATGGGAGGGTTGAGGGGGGTGAGGGTGACGTCAATCTGAGGCGAAATCATGCCTAAAGGATAGTGGTAGCCCATGTCTACGACGCCCGCATCTTGGACCTGGTCGGTGCGAGTCGTGCCAATGAGCATCGAGGAAGTGGGATTTCCAGCATCAAGGCAAGGGGAATTGACTGTCTGCCCGGCAGCAATCTGGGGGAGGTAGTAAGCTCCTGCTGGACCAGCCACGAATTGTGGATCAGAGCTGATGTTGCCTTGCCCCGGGAAGCCTCCCTGGATGCAGGAATAGATGACGGCGGCTGCGTGATTGACGCTGGTGGTGACATTGTTCCAGACAATGGAATTAGTCACTGCGATGGTTGCACCGAAAATCACGACTTCACCGTTGACGCTCTGACCGGAGTCGGCCTGTATGGTATTATTCCCATTCAAGCCACCAGCGCCTCCGTGACCTTCACTTACGATAGACTGTTGTGTAAACGTGCAACTGTGGATAGAATCATTACCAAGGCTCGCGAACACAGCATACCCATTGCCGCCGAGGCCATTTCCTCCAGCGCCGCCGAGACCGTAAGAGTACATCATGTAATAAGGCCAGTAATAATCCGAGAAACTCGCACCACCATGTCCGCCAACTCCACCCTCACCTAATCCATTGAAGTTCTCACGGAAAATATTATTTATAAAACTTGAGGTACATGATAGGGCGAAAATTGCTCCTCCTTCACCGGCTTTCCCAATTCCACCCATGCCACCAGCGCCAACTGGAGGGTTATAAGGCGTTGTTGTCCATACGCCTCCGCCGGTCCCACCATAACCGCCTCTTCCCAATCCAGTGTAACAATTGGAAATTTCGGTACTTGAGAGATATATGTTTGACTCTTTAAAGTAGAGACCTCCACCTTTTCCAGAAGTTCCATTTCCCCCGTTTCCACCATTCTGTGAGGAACCAAATTCGATACTATTCCCACTCCCACCGTACGCTTGTCCGGTTCGATTAATACTGAGTTTACAGTATGAAATGTGAATATTGGAATTTTCGCAATACATTGCACCGCCGCAACCACTTTCAACGCTTTCCCCGGCTTGCCCGGGATTTATCCCATACGCTCCCGCGACATTAAAAGTTCGGCAATGATGGATATAGCAATGACTGATTCGCAAGCGTGA
>JAGVQJ010000136.1 GCA_020051775.1 Calditrichota bacterium
AGAACTGGAATTCAGATACAATCATAAAACCCAGGATATCTTCCCGTTAGTGACTGAATACCTCTGTAATTTGAGGTCAAAACGTTGCTAATCACCTAAAATTTTTATTGCCCATCAAAATTTAGGTTTCGCAGGAATATTATCGGCTGCCATAATTGGAGGATCATACTTGTTTGGTCATCTATTCGGAAAGCTAATGGCGGTACTTTTTACATATTACCGAAAATATTTTCTCAAACTATTCTCTACAGAAAACGATAATTGCATGCGTGAAGATGATTATGTTAAAATGGCCATGGTATGTAATCAGTATTTATTAGATGACCTAAGTGGTCGTTATGCAGCCAAGTACTTCTACATGTCAATGATTGGTGCTATCTTTTTGTTTGCTTGTGCCCTTACACTTTATTTTGGTAATAGTAGCGTCATCCTTAAAATTTGGATACCCGCGATCATACTTATTATTATTTTTACCATTGTTTTAATCTCACAGCGAAAATCGCACAATAATTTAGACGATGCTATGAAAAAATACTCAAAATCCCACGAATAAAGTGGGTTGAGATTGTACAGTAAGGTAGTCAAGTAGGTTGGCTTAGCGTAGCGTAACCCAACATTTCACTATCCGTGTTGGGTTACGCCCTGCGGGCTAACCCAACCTACTTCTAACAGATCCCCCCTAATCCCCTTGCTAACGGGGAAATATAAAAGACATCCCCCTCGCCCTATCCCCTCATCTCATCTCTCGTATTACTTCTACTAAAGCGGCGCATTAGCGGTGCTGATGCACCATTTCTATTTCATGACGAGAGATATTACGAAACCACCAGTGGCACAAGACACGTTAAGGAGGAATGGATCATGGCTTTCTATTTGACACGTTTCAGCTATACACCGGAAACCTGGGCTCGATTGATGAAGAATCCTGAAGACCGCCGGAAGGCTGCCGGCAAATACATTGAGTCAGTCAGCGGCAAGCTCCACGGCTTCTGGTACGCCTTCGGCGCGTACGACGCTTACTGCCTGTGGGAAGCGCCCGACAACGTCTCCATGGCCGCAGTGGCGATCGCCATCAGCGGCGGAGGCGCGTTATCGAAATTCGAAACCACGCCACTGCTCACCGTCGAGGAGACCCTGGACGCCCTGGGTCGGGCGCGGGAAATTGCCTATCGGCCACCCGGAGCGTAAGAATTATTCCCAGGACCGAAGTCCTGGGCTACGTTCATTCTGTCCGCTAAAGCGGACGTTTTTTCACCCATTGATGGGGGAAATAATAATAACGTAGGGGCGTTCAATTGAACGCCCCTACACCTTTTGGGACAGCCACTTTGTAATCTGCGGAATCAGCGAAATCTGCGCAATCAGCGGTTCAGACTAAAATTGTTGCGGTGGGCGCGACCTGCATGGTCTCTTCCCGCTACTTGCGGCTGATTTTCACTACCCAATCTGAAGGGCCGTTCTGCTCATATTCCCAGGAGTGAACTTGGGGGTATTCCGCCTCGAACTGATAGCGCAGCGGCTTGGGATCATGGTCGTTGGTGATGCGCAACGTCTCACCGGGCTTAAGGTCGTTCCAGATCTTCATGATCTTTTCATGCCGTTGGAAAGGCGGAAGGGGGCGCAGATCTAGATTCACTGTCTTCCTGGGTTTGGCCACGTCATCAGGCGTGAAGCAGCAATAGCCGATGCGGTCGCAACCAACCTTGATTTCTTCCCATTCCTCCGGAGTTAAGACCTGCAGGGCGATCTGGTAAAGGATGTTGTCTTCCTTGAAGATGTGCCCCGACAATTCGCGGGAAAGATATTCGCCCAGTTCGACGACCCGATTCTTGAACAGGCTGAATTCGTAAGTCCAATAATTATGCGACAACTGGAATAATTCGCGCTTGGCCTTGCGGAATTCCACGTGATCCATTTTCATGATGGAAGGCGGTTCGATAACATCGTGCCTCTCCAACACGGGAAATAAAACTTCTTCTTCGCGCAGATGGTGATTCTCAGCCTCTACCAGGTGATGGGAAATATCCTCCAGGATTTCCAGCTCTCGGATCAAGTCATCGTACCGCTCAGCTTGCTTGACACGGCTCACGACCGCGTCCAGGTTGTTCAGACTCTGCAGGATGACCTTGTGCTCTTCCATCAGCGTATGCACAGGATGCGGAGCGCTCACTTCGAGGCGGTTGGCCACCAGGGAATCGCGCATGACTTCGAGGTGTATGTCGCAAAGGCTCTGGCGGATTTGGTCGTGCGAGACGCCTTCGCGAATCAGTTCCTGTTCGAGGTCTCCCAGGGTCTTCGCGTCCACCGCATTGAAGAAATCCTTGGCCTGCTCTTTGGCCTGAGGCGACACCTCGCCCTGGCTCAATTCGTGCAGGAGTCGTTTCAGATGGCCGCGCTTATCGGAAGCTTCGTTCACGCGCGTGATATCCAGCACCCACTCCTCAGGGCCTTCCTTCTCATAGGCGATATTGAATTCCCCGCCAGATTTCAACATGAACACCAGCGGCAGAGGATTGAATTCTACGATGAGTTTGGCCGTCTTGCCCACACCCAGCTTCTCCACGCCTCCGAAAATCATCTTTTCACGCTGATCGTGTTCCAGGCCCTTCACGTTGATCGTTTGTTCTGCTTGCATAGCTACTCTTTCCTTTCTTCGATCTTCAACCAGTCATCAATATCAGTGTGTTTATGAACAATAATGTTTACTTTTTCCATCCACAGATCCTGGAATTCTGCCAATTCCCCTGGTAATGTGGCCTCCCAGATCACCTTTTCCATTAGCTCTCCCAAACGCACCGCTTTCTCCTGCGAAAACGGCACTCGTCGAGGAAAATACTTTATAAATACCGAACGGTTGTGATCCACACGCCGGAACTGAAAACAGAGAGCTTCGTGGTCCGGTTTCGATTTGCTGTAACGCAATAGATCCTTGCGCCGGAATTTATGTCCCAGACCTTTGAATCCGCTAACGGGTGCGGCTCCGGTGATGAAACTGATCACCTGCGCCATCACGCCGTAGACGCCTTCGTCCGGCTCGCCGAAAACGGTCACTTCGATTTCCCCGCGCACAGGAATTTCCCCTGGATACAGCGCTTCGAGTGCCTTCACGCAGACGATCCATGCTCCCGAAACCGTGGGACAGGCGTGCCCGGCCATTTTCACCGTCTCAGCAAAGGTGTACTCAACAATCGCGTCCTCCTGCTGAAAGGCTCCCAGGGTCTGCGCCAGAGGCTCGCGGAGGCGTAACGAAGGGACAGAGGATATGATGGGTTTGAATAATGGAGTCATGTTAATCTCGCTGCTTCGTGCAGCCATTGGGCTTTTTCTTTTTGCGAACTTGTCGATTTCAGGATGCTCGCCAAAGTAACCTGCCGCAACTGCTCGGTGAAGGAATCGAACGCCTGCGAAAATCCCGACATGACCGGGCAGGCGGGGTGCAGGCCGCAGCCGCGCTGGCTCGAGTAGCAGCGCACGAAACCGGGTTCGCCTTCCACTGCCTTTAATACGTCGTAAAAGCTGACCTCGTCGGGGCAGGCCTTCAGGGAATAACCTCCCGCAGCACCTTTGTAGGCGTCCAGGATGCCTGCCCGCACCAGGTTCTGGAAGAGCTTGCGCAGATAGCTCTCCTTGACTTTGGTGGCGGCAGCGATTTCGGCCAGTTGCACCGGTTGGCGTCCTTCGTGCCGCGCCAGGTACAGCAATCCGTGCAAGGCGAATTCAGTGGATAGTTGGACTTGCATGGTTTTGGGATTCCCCCTGCCTTTTCCGTCATTCCCGCGCAAAAGCCTGTTCGAGAATGTTTTTCTAAACCGTCATTCCCGCAAGCGAAGCGCGTCGGGAATCTTAATTTGGATATTATGTGTCCACAATATACACAATTAAAACGCCGGAGTCAAGTGGTTTGTTGGGAATTTGTGACGATATCCAGGGGTTTATACAGATAAAAAATGAACCCGGCATAAACGCCGGGTTCAAAATCTCACAACGTGAAAATTCCTCTGTACTGCGTGATTTACTACCTTAACCCGAATGATCCCCCCAGCATTCAAAAAGCTGGATTACGCTAAAATTCTAAAGGGATAACAACGAAATCAGGTTATTGTGCAGCAGAGCCACCAGTGTACGCAGCATGGGTAAAGTCAACAGATAAAGATAATGACACACCAGTCCAACCAAATGAAGGGTTGCCACTATGTGTAATAATCGTTTACAAAGATGTAATGCTACCCCCCAATTTGATTTCATGATGACTGCAACTTGACAACAAGGTGCTAATCCCCAGAATGTGCAGCGAGTTCCAGGGCACTGGGATCGGTTTCCAGAATGCAGAAGAAACTGGGTGAACCAACCCCGCATAAAGGATAACATCTGCCTCATGCGTCCTCCACCGGGTTAGTAATTTGTTGCTCATTTTCAGTTTCATCATGACCTCCTATTCAACCTTTTAGAGATTCTCAATTATTTGAGCAATGTATCGGCAGGAGTTACTTAACTTTATGCTAGATATTTCACAACTCCAGAATGAATATAATGATTAACGTTTAATGTCACAAGAGTTGTCCATAATCTTTAGGCCCAATTATAGTCTTTTAATAGAAGTAGGAAAAATTCACCTCATTACTATTCTGAAACAGCAAATTAACATCCTCACTTTTCCCTACCAAGCTGCAGCTCCACTGTAAAAACAAATTTGAGGAAAATAGTTACTCGCCATGACTTACATTTTAAAAACTCCTTGCATCCCCCCCCAACATTTCTTATATTTTAAGGTTGAATATTCAGTTTAACCTTACCCTATAAACCTTACAACCAGGAGACAAGAAGCATGTCAGACAAGAAGGCGGACCTGGCAGGACCGGGAATTAGCACGTACCCGGAAGTGGAGAAGATCCTGCCCAATGATTACCGGTCCATATTAGATCCCAAGGAAACGCAGATCGCTTTAGCGGCGGTCAAGCGCTACATCGAAGACAACATGAACAAGGAATTGAACCTGTTCACCGTGGAAGTTCCGTTGATCGTCAGCAAGGAATCCGGCGTGAACGATTACCTGGATCGCGACGGATCGCGCACCCCCATCGAATTCCCCTGCGGATTGGGTCTGGAAAAACGCATCGAAGCTCAGGTGGTGCAAGCCGCCACGAAGTGGAAGCGCATGGCCCTGAAGCAGTTCGGCTGCAACGTGGGCGAAGGCGTCAATACCGACATGCGCGCCGTGCGCAAGGATTACTTCCTGGATCATGACCACAGCGCCTACGTGGATCAATGGGACTGGGAACGGGTCATCACCGCCGACCAGCGCAATCTGGACTTCCTAAAGGATATCGTCAGGAAGCTGTGGAAGGTGATCAAGGGCGCCGAAACACATGTCCAAACCTTGTTCCCCAAGCTGAAGGATCCACGTTTCCCCAACCTTCCGGACGAGCTGACCTTTATCCATGCTGAAGAACTGCTGGATATGTATCCGGATCTGCCGCGCAAGCAGCGTGAAACCAAGGTTGTGTCCGAGAAATATCCCGCCATTTTCATCATCGGCATCGGCTGGGTGTTGCAGGACGGTTACCCGCACGAAATGCGCGCCGCGGATTATGACGACTGGGTGACTCCCACTACCGAAAACGGCAAACAGTATCACGGCCTGAACGGCGACATTTTGGTGTGGAATCCCGTGACCAAGCGCCGCCATGAATTAACTTCCATGGGTATCCGCGTAACCAAAGAAACTCTGAAGCAGCAACTTGAAATCAGCAACCAGATGGATTTCCTGAAACTGCCCTACCATCAAGCCATCATGAATGACAAGATCCCGTTGTCCATCGGCGGCGGTATCGGGCAGTCCCGCACGACCATGTTGTTGCTGCGCAAAGCTCATCTGGGCGAAGTCAGCACAACCGTATGGCCGAAGCAACTGAAGGACATCTGCGCGAAGAAAAACATCTTCGTGTTGGAATAAGCTGCAAGCTGCAAGCCACTAGCTTCAAGCTACAAGCAACAAATTGGGGCGCAGTCCATGATGGGGTTGCGCCCCTATGCGTCTTTGCGGCTTTGTGCGAAAGACTCCGAAGGAGCAAGAAATAGAATGAAGACCCCAATGAACAATCCCTCATCCTCACTGATGTGGTGGCCGAACCGCATGTTAGGATTGGCTGTGGGGCTGGTCTGTTCTGCCTGGGTCTTTTTTCTCCATATTTACCTCCCGCCGGCTAATCCGATCATCCCTTGGGGGATGGTACTTCTGGCGTTTGGGTTGTTGGTGTGGAGAGCTCACCTGGTAATGGAAAGCGCCTGGATTCCCGCTTTTCCTGCAGGAACCACTTCGCGGCGCGGAATGACAAAAGTTGGCTCTTGGGTTCCATTCGGGGGTTTAGCCGCATGCGCAACGGCGCTGATAATATTTCCCTATCCTTATAACATAGGAGTGGTGTTTCTGGGGCTGGCTTGGGGCGCCTCGCTACTCATAAAGGCGGATAAACCGGCAGGGACGCCGACTCTAATTAAGAGCGCCTTGGTGCAGACAGGGCTGCTGCTGACGATTTCCGCTGTGATCCTGCCGCTGGTATTCGCCTGGGCAGCGCGAGTGCATCAATTCGCGGGGCCGGGTCAGTTGCTGGCCTACCCGATCGGTTGGCTGCTGAAGTTGTTCGGACAACCGGTCGAGTTCATCTCCGGTGGGACATTATTTATTCGCACTTTCGAGGACTCCTGGCCGTTTACGATCACGGCTGAGAAGCTTCTGCCGGTCCCGATGGTTTTGTTCGCGATCATCTGGAGCGGCATTCTCGTTATCCGCAGACGCCAGAACCGCTTCGAGACTTTGGGGATGTTTTGGTTGGTGCTATTAGTTTTCTCCCTGCTTCGCTTGACCATACTGATCCTGTCACTATTACAGCGGAATAACCTTTCCTATTTCTGGGATCCGTGGGTAATGACGTTATCCGTGCTGGCATTGGGGATTATTTTTAGGGAACGGGGGACAGGGAACAGGGAACAGAGAACCGAAAACAGAGATCCGAAAACAGAGAACCGAAAACCGAAAACCGAGCACCGAACACTGAAAATACCCAGTTTCGTCGGCAACGACGTGATTGCCTGGATGTTGGGATTCGCGACCGGAGCGGCGATTCTGGCGGGGCTCACCTTTCGCGATCCTGGAACGCCCAAGTCCGGTCGGATAATGATCAATGAGCATGGTTCCGACTGGGAATGGACGACTGACACGCTTAACACTGAAACCTACAGTGAAATAACCACTTACAATTATTATTGCCTCGCTCGGTATCTAGAATATTATTACGATCTGCACACTAACGACGAACCCCTCTCGCCTGCTGTTCTACAAAACCTCGACGTGCTGATCCTTAAAATTCCCACCGAACCTTACTCACCAGCGGAAATCCAAGCGGTGGTGGATTACGTGCGGCAAGGCGGCAGTTTATGGGTCATCGGAGACCATACTAATGTGTTCGGCAGTTCCAGCTTTTTCAATCCTCTGCTGCGCCGTTTCGGATACAGTTTGAAGTATGTGTCCACACATGACATGAAATCCGGCAATCTGAGTCTATACGAGAAGCCAAAACGATTCGCTCACCCCAGCGTTATAAACCTGCCAACCTATCTGTTCGCAACCTCGTGCTCGATGACCGCTCCCTGGACGGCCGATGCCGCCATTTTGGGCTATGGACTACGCGCCGACCACCTGGATTACTCCCAGAAGAATTTCTTCGCCGACCGGACGCGCAATCAGTTTAATATCGAGTTTGGATTGATGCTTCAGCAGGCTGCCGGAAAATATGGGAAGGGGCGCATTCTGGTAACTACGGACAGCACGCCATTTTCAAATTTCTTCATCTTCATCAAGGGTAAACCGGAATTAGCGCTGGGCACCATGAACTGGCTGAATCGCAGCCCGAAGCTGGCCTGGTTAAATCCTTTCCTATTAATTCTGGGTTTAGCAGGATTGGTGATAATTGTCGTCTTGCGATTTTGGAGCGGCGCATTATTGGCAGGTGTTATTCTGGGCATGGCGCTGGCAGGTTTCATCACAGATGGAGCTGCGCGCCGCGCCTACCCATTGCCAAAACCAGATCGGCCCGTGCCCTGGATCAACTTCGAGCGGGAGCATTCCAGTTATTTTCTGCCAGTATTGAGGTTGGTAAAAGACGGCGATCCGGATTATCTGACGTTTTATGTGTGGACGCAGCGAGTGGGCGCAGTGCCGCGCGAAATGGACGATTTCGATCAGACCATCTCCGGCACCGATCCGGTCGTGATGATTGACCCGGCGACAGCTTTGGACGCTCAGGAAACCGCCAACTTGCGCAGCTATTTGGAACGCGGCGGGCGACTCCTGGTGATAAACTCCGTCCAAAACCGTTCCGACGCCGCAGCGCGCTTGCTGGAAGCCTATGGCATCAGATTAACAACTCAAGAGTCTCCTTCAGACACGCTCCATGCCTTAACCTTGGAAGGGCGGTTTTTCCCCTTGGCTGTAAAGGGGAAATTTGCCAGTCTGAGCGGTGGAGAGATATTTTTTCAATCGAATCAGGGCGAGGCTATCGGGGTAACTAAGACGGTAGGACAAGGGAAAATCTGGGCGCTCTCCTGCGGGCATTTATTCCGCAATACCAGCATGGGCCAGACTTCGATGGTACCGGATGATGGCATGAGGGCGCTCTTCGAAGTGGAATTCAGGGTTATCAGGCAGATGTTGGGGAAGGAGTAGCTATTTCGGATACTTACCCGACAATTTTAGATAGATCGCCAGCAGAATCCTCAGCAGAGGATTTTTATGTTTCTCGTAGTAACGGATTTGGGATTGCCGGTATACGGTTGATTTGCCCCCAGGAACTTTGGTCGAACCGCCGTGGCCGTGGTTATGAAGCAGCGTAAGTGAGGGGTCGAATCCAACCTTAAATCCCGCCAAGTGCAATCGTCGGCACAGATCGGCATCTTCAAAATATATAAAATATCCCTCATCGAACCCGCCGACTTTGAAAAACGCCTCGCGGCGCACGAACATAGCTCCCCCGGTCACCCAATCCACCCAGCGCTTCCCATCGAAACGTCGCTCGAGAATACGGCGAATCACGGGAAAAGCGGCGCTCAACCGTTTTTCCAGTTTTACGCGCGCTTCGCTGCATAGCCCCGGAAAAGCGGCGAAGGAAAATTCAAACACGCCTTGAGGCGTTATCATCTTTGGATTCAACGCTCCGATACAGCCATCCCGTTGCAGATTGTCAATAATTGTCGAAATATGCCCACCTTGAAAGCAGCAATCCGGGTTCAGGAAAAAGATAATATTACCACTGGAATTTTTAGCGCCCAGGTTACAACCGCTGCCGAAACCCTTATTTTCAGCATTCTCGATAACCCGAATCGAACCGATATTGGCAGGGAATTTCAAGCGTTTGTCAAGCGGCGGCCGGGCGGGAGAGTGATCAATAATAATCCATTCGGCTTCCGGTAACGGGCCCAAAGAAACGGCGGAGTCGAGTAACTGCTGCAAGACCTCTTCACAGTGGTAATGGATGGTGACAATACTCAGCTTGAACACAGAATCTTCTCCAGTGCACTCGCGGATTGCGGCCAGGTAAATCGTTGTACAAATTCATGCCCGTTTCGAGCAAGGCGCAGTCTCAACTCGTCGTCATTCACCAGTCGAACTAAGTTATCCGCCAGGTTCAGCGCTGAACCAGGGGGCGAAAGCAGGGCGGTCTCTTCATGAATGGCAAACTCCTGATGTCCGCCGATATCGGTCACGCATAATGCGGCTCCGCACTGGGCAGCTTCACAAGGAGGCAATCCCCAGCCTTCCACGCGACTGGAAGAGACAAAAATCGCGGCCTTATTGTACAACTCGCGAATTTTACTTCGGGGCGGATTGCGATGATACTCGATCCATCCCGGTAGACTTAGGGGGCGTTTAAACATACCGAATGCCGTTACCTGCAAGTCGGGGATGGATTCGCGAGCTTTCAGAACGGCCTGCAACCCGGTACTGAAATCCTTGCAGGCCTGGTGATGATAAATCATGAGAACCTGTCGTGAATCCCTGTGATCCTGAGGAATTTCTATAAAAAACTCGTCATGATTCAATCCATTGGGAATGTAATGCGCCTCTAACCCCATTTCCCGAGCGATATTCAAAAGCCAACGGGATATCACAATACGACTGAAAGGCGCTCTCCAGGTCGCCATGACTTGCGCTTCATCTACCCCTTCAAAGCAAGTTTCCAATCCTTGGATCAAATAATATTGACGCCCGCACCGGGCAGGATACTGAGTCACCCATTCCGCGGTTTGCCAAGCCGTGGCAAAAACTACGTCGGCATCGGGAATCCAACGATTGTGAAGTGAAGGCTTCCAGAGTACTTTAACTGAAGGAGGGACTCGGAACCAGGAATCGGGTTTGAAGCCGCCCAACAGATTCATTGATCGTGCTGCAAAATTGGCTGCATTTCTGATTCTACGCGGGTATGGCAAATCACTCGGACGCGCATGTGGAGCCTGGATGATCGTCACCTCATTGCCCAAATCCGCTAGAGCGCGGGCGTATTCGTAAACTACTCGGTAACCTCCCACCGGCCATCTACCCGTACCATGCTGCACAAAGCTAATCCGCATGGGGATTACTCCGATCCAACAGGGCTTTCAAGTTTTCCATTTTCAGATGCAAGGGGTGGACCCGGTAAATAACTAGCGCTGCGTAAACGCCGGCCATTTCGGCTATTTTGCTGATCAACACCGCCCAAACCATCCCTTTCGCACCAAAATTAGGCGCCAGTAACAAGGCCAGAACCAAATTTAAGCCCACAGCGGATATTATGACCGTATTATAGATTCGATCCATGCGCAATGACAACATCCATTGGACGCCTAAAACGCTCGTTAACGCGAGGAGAAAAGGCAAGGGTGACAATATCCTGAGCAGGCTCACTGAGGCTTCATATCCAGGCCCCAATATTATCGGAATCAGAGTCGGCGCTGCCAAGTAAATGAACAAGGTCATGGCCGCTCCGATCCCGAACATCGCCATAAAACTGCGTCGCGTCAAACGGAGGGCGCGAACTGGATCTTTATGAATAATGGATGACAGGCGGGGGAATAGCGCCAGAGTTATCGGTTCACTTAAGGATACCGAAGCTTTCCCAATTTTATCGGCTCCGGCGAAATAACCAACCACAACCGGCGGCGCAAAAAGTCCCAGAATAAAGCTGTTACCCGCGGCAAAAACATTTACCGCCATCCTCGCTGTGAATAGATGCCAACCGGATTTGAGCGTAGCCATTGCCAATCGCCACGTCGGATTCTGCCAGCTTATCGGTCGGAAGGCCAGGTAAGACGCTACTGATAGAGACAATAAATTGGCCAGGCCGTAAAGGAAAAATACCTTCCAGATCGCTTGGGGCGAATCCACCAGCAGAAAAATAGCTGCTGTAGCCAGAGCTTTGGCGGAAAGATCAAGGGCGGCGGCCGTGCGCATCCGTTCCATGCCTTGGAAATACCACAATAGATTAAAGGCTAGACTCACACCCCAGAAGATCCCCATCCAAAAGATCAACGGGTGAAGTTGAAAAGTGGGGACGATTTGTTGCACGACGAGACCGGTGGCAACCACTGCAGAAGCCAACAGCAACTTCGCGCCAACGACACCGGCGATCAGTTCGGCTCGGGCCTGGGGATTGGCCCGCTGTCGGGATACTTCGCGAGTCCCCACCATGATGAAACTATAATCTATAACTGTCCAGGCATATAGCGAGAAACTCTGAAAAATAGCATAAAGCCCAAAACCTTCGACACCTAATACTCGTGTTAAGAACGGAATTGTGAGGAGCGGGAGCAGGTAATTGACGAATTGCACGCCATAAAGCGCCAGCACGTTCTGCACCAAACCGCGCCGCAGCAAAGCGACGACGCGAACGGCCCAACCCGTACTTGTGGGATCGCCTGCTTCCATTCGTTACTGATTTTCTGGCAATATTTAAATTATGACTTGACAGTCGGAGTGCAACCCACGATCTTCCCAAAAGGCATACCAGCGGCGCCGCAGAAGGTTTCCATGTGGATCTGGCCGCCCTTGTGAAGGATAGTGTCGCCCAGTTCGGAGTCCTGCTTCATACTCGCAGTACAAGGATAGGAATGCCAGAAGCGGCAGACTTCAAATTGGAGGTTTTCGTTGAGTGGAAATCCTTGTAAACTATGGGCGATGAAATGGCTATTACCGCAGGGCGCGCTGATGCGGGCAGTGATCTTCAATGCCTGGCCATCAACGGTTTCGATTTCAACCACCGGCCGTCCGAGGCGAAAGTGTTCAATGAAAGCATCCAGCGTCGGGCCGGATCCAGTAGCCAGGTTACAGAAAGGCTTGGGCAGAACAATCTCCAGACCGGCCCGGCGGCAGGCCTCTCGAAGCTTCCCCGCCGCCCAACGAGATACCCAATGAGGAGCTTCTTGCGGGACGATCATGGCTTTACCGCCGGCCTGCGCTGATAAACGGGGGAGTTCGATCAATAACTCTTCGTGGATTTCTATAGCAACCAAAACGTCGTGCGGCGGGAGTTCACTGGGAAGGTATTCCTCCGGATCATCCAGCAATTCGGGTAAAATCGAGGGGAAACGAATGACTCCGGCTAGATCGCCGGAAAAGTCACTGACGCGCCAATCCCGGCAGTGCGCGCACTCCTCTCCGCAACCGGTGCACAGGTCGCGGCTGTTGCGCAGGTGTTTAAGGAAACGATCCGCCCAAGCGCTGTCATGAGACTTCTGGAAAGCCCCCGGCTGCACGGCGGGATTTTTCGGTTGGCTGCAGACTAGTAGGAGACGCAAACGAGTATGGCAGTTAGCTCTGATCTAGTAGAATTAATGGCTAGTTCACCTTAAAGTTATCCGTGACGTCAGCAGCGTCATTTTCGCCGGGTCGGATAAATTCCACATGCGTGGGATCAATGCGGAAGACGACCAGATCAGGATCGTTCAATCCCGTCCAATACGTGTGTACAGGGTATTGGGATTCCTGCAAGGTATGCATTTTTTCCTCCCCTGCGACTTCTACCGCTGCGCCGGACAGGCGTAAGTATCCCGTTCCACTTTCGGTGGGAAACAAAGTCACCCATTCGACGCTGTTGTTACGCATTATTTCCACGGCTTTGCGCGTTTTACGCGAAGTGGCCAGGTAAAAACCGGCGGGTGTGGCCATTAAGCTGAACGGGCGCACGCGGGGGTTGCCCGTCTCGTCCACCGTGGCTAGAAAAGCTACGGGAAGTTCACGAGTGGCCAACAAGAGACGGATTTCATTCAGAGTTGTGGAGTTCATAAATGGTTCTCATTGGATTTATTTGCTGATGATTGATCACTGCTGTTGAAGCCAAACGTCTTTGACGAAGGCGGGGATGTCCGCGGCTTCTTGAGGGCCCACCAGAACTTCCCACCCGGGCAGAGCGTCTTCCATCTCGCCCTGAATGACCGCCACGTATCCGGGAATGATCACTTTACGGTGCGAGATACGATCGGATAGACCGGATTCGCGCACGAACTTGCCCACTTTCTCGCCACCGAATTTACCCGCCGACCAGGCGGTCAACACCGACATCCCTTCGGCGTCTACAACCACGAGATGTGCCGGCAAGCCGGAGCCATCAATCTCCGTTGATACCATGAAATAGGTCAGCGAAAAATTGGTGGTAACATAAACCGGAGCCGTTTCGCCCGCCTCGCCGATACGGTAAAGACCGGCATCCACCTGAAGAGGCTTTTGCGGGTCGGTGTAGATGTTCTGGCGCAGAGTCAGCAGCGGTAAGAATTGGGCTATTCGCCAGTCGGGCAAAAGGATCATTCCGGAATACTTGGCAATCCCCACCGAGGCCGCCAGTGCCGCCTCCAGAGGATCCCTCCCTTCCGGTATGGTAATGAACGAGGGATAGCCGAATCCTTTGACCTTGCGATCTAAAGCCGCTCGGCGGATGATAGTGTGATCTCGGAGCAGATTGCTCTGCGGGCCATAGCCGGGATCGAGGAGGAGATCATCCACACCGGCTGCGACAGCCGACTGTGCCATGGTCTCCAATGCTTCCAAATTATGGGCTCGCAGTACCAAAGGCAGTTTGCAATTTCGGGCCACTGGCGCGAAAGTGGGCAAGGTTTCCGCGGTGGCTCCACACAGCAACCCGGCATGTTCCCCTAAAACTTCCGCCGCAGATCCGGCGCGGTGGGCATCATCCGTGACCAGGGCGACGGGTAATGGGCACAAATCACGCAAACGTTTGGCGCGGGTTATGTAGTGGGTCGTGTCGTCGGACTTATCCAACAAGGCCGCAACGCTGATCGCAATGGTTTCCCCGGCACGGTCATAGGAGGCGGCTGCCAGAGTACGAGCAGCTTGGTCAAATTCCGCCTCCGGCAGATTATCCGCTATACCCAAAGCCAGTGCCGTGGGATGATAGAAGGTTTTTTCGTGTCGGAAAAGCACGACTTCTTCACCCAGTTCCACACGGCGATCGTTGCGACCTATAACGATCTTACGTATGGGAGGCGCAGAG
>JAGVQJ010000116.1 GCA_020051775.1 Calditrichota bacterium
AGGGGGGCTGGGGGGGATCATTATATAAGGGTCGGGACAAGCCCGACTCCAACCCAGTTAACGCTTACTATGGATGCGCCTGCGGAATTCACGGACGGTGGAGGCAATATCATCCGCGCCAACAACGGCGGACACGACCGCGATGCAGCTGGCTCCGGCGGCCAGCACCTCGCCCAGGTTGTCCAGATTGATGCCGCCCATGACGGTGATAGGGATGGAAACGCGCGCGCGCACCTGCCGGAACAGTTCCAGACCCACCGGAGGGCCCGCGTGTACCTTGGTTTGCGTGGCGAAGATGGGGCCAACATTGATATAATCTGCGCCGTCTTCCACTGCTTTCAAAGCTTGTTCCAGACTGTGGGTGGACACACCGATGACGGTTTGCGGACCCAGCAGTTTGCGGGCTTCGCGCACGGGAAAATCGTCCTGGCCCAGGTGCACGCCGTCGGCTTCCACCGCCCGGCAGACGTCTATGTGGTCATTGACGATGAAGGTCATCCCGGCCTGAGCGGTGCGTTCCCGGAAGGCTAAGGCGAGCTCGAAGAAATCGCGAAGCGACATCTCTTTCTCGCGCAATTGCGCAGCACGGGCGCCGCCGGCGATGAGCGCGTTCAGCACCTCCAGGTCTGACCGTCCCCGCGAAAGTTTGGCGCAGGTGACAGGGTAAAGATCGAAATCGAGAGGGTCGGTTTTGGGAACCATCAGCCGCCTCCCACAATGCGCACCAGTTCCACCTTGTCGCCGGAATTGAGGATGATGGCGGGGTAGGTCTTCTTTTCCACCACGGCGCGGTTCAGTTCCACGATTGTTGTGTCCGGGTTGAGTTTGAGCTCATTTATCAAGCTGAGCAAGTGCATACCTTCAGGCGCCTGCCTGGGCTTCCCGTTGACGATTATTTCCATGATTTTCGTGCATTTGGTAATCCCAGTCTTTCCAGACCGGTTCGTAACCCGCGCGACGGATAGCTTCGGCCACCTGCGCGGGGGTGCGGTGATCTTCTACGCTGAATTGCGAACCATCTTCGGCGGGGTGTAAGTACCCTCCCGGTTCTGTGCGCGACCCGGCGCTCATCTGAGTAACTCCCAGGGGAATAAGACGATCACGCAGTTCTGCCGGTTCCCGCGTGGAAATCACCAAGCCTGCGTCCGGCAAAAAGAGGCGCAGGGCCAGCATGAGTTGCACCAATTCGGTGTCACAAACCGGGTGCGGTGCGGCAAAGGAATCCGGTGCATGGCGCAGGCGCGGGAAACTGATCGAAATTTGTGCCTGCCAGAAGCGCTTCATCAGCCAGTCGGCGTGCAAAGCCAGGGCAACGGCTTCACTGCGCCAATCATGTAAGCCTAACAACACCCCAATTCCCAATCTACGCAGACCGGCCTCGCCCGCTCGTTCAATGGCCTCCAATCGCCAGTCGTAATCCCTTTTTCGCCCTGCGGGGTGCACTTGGGAATAGACGTTCCGGTCGTAGGTTTCCTGGTATAGAGTCAACCCGTCGGCTCCTGCCGCGGCAACCTGTAAATAACCCGGCTCCGATAACGGGTAGACCTCCAGGGAGAGCGAGGCGAAATCGTTCTTCAACAAATCCAGCGCCTGTTCCAGGGCGGCCACGGGAACAATCGAAGGAGCCTCACCGCAAACCAGCAACAGGTGCCGGAAGCCGCAGTCCTTCAAATATTTAGCTTCGGCCAGAATCTGGTCAGGCGACAGAGTTATGCGAGGTAAGGTACGCCTTATACTGAAGCCGCAATAGACGCAGGCGTTGGTGCATTCGTTGGAGAGATACAGAGGCGCATAGAGTAGGATCACGCGCCCGAAGCGTCTCAAGGTAGTGTTATGCGCCAACTGCGCCATCGGTTCCAGATAATGCGCCGCTGCGGGTGAAATCAGCGTCAGGAAATCGCTAAAATTCGTTTCACGACGAGCCAGAGAACGTTCCACCTGTTCGGGTGTGACTTGATTAACCAGATGAAGCAGCGACTGGGAATCTACGGTGAGTAATTTTTCGCTGAATGTCATTTGCCCAAAAATCCGGTTAAGGGGCTGGAGGCTTCTGCTTCCCTCTGCTGCGGTAAACCTGCCAGGAACGCTCGGCGACCCGCTTCCACCGCCAGCTTGAAGGCCAAGGCCATACCAGTGGGATCTTCCGCGGTGGCGATGGCGGTGTTGACCAGGACGGCATGCGCGCCCAATTCCATGGCTTCGGCAGCGTGCGAAGGCGCGCCCAACCCGGCGTCCACGATCACTGGCACGGCTGAATTTTCGATGATGATGCCAATGGCGTCGCGAGTTTTCAAACCCTTGTTGGAACCAATAGGACTGCCCAGGGGCATGACCGTGGCACAACCAAGCGCTTCCAATCGCTTTGCCAGAATGGGATCGGCGTTCATGTAGGGCAGGACGGTAAATCCGTCGCGAATTAAAATTTCGGCTGCCTTCAACGTCTCTACCCCATCCGGCAGCAGGTAACGCGGGTCGGGTGTGACTTCCAGCTTGATCCATGGCTCCAAGCCTGAGGCTCGGGCCAGCTTCGCCAATCGCACCGCTTCACCGGCATCGCGAGCGCCGGAAGTGTTGGGCAGCAGCAGGAAATCGCCTCCCGCCAACGCAGCCATCAAGTCGTCCCGGGGGTTGTCCAGATCCACACGACGCAAGGCTACGGTCACCATCTGCGAACCGGAGGCATCTACCGCGCGGCGCATGACCGCTCCAGAGGCGAACTTGCCGGTTCCCACCAGTAGCCGAGACTGAAATGACCGCCCGGCGATGATCAAAAGATCCTGTGATTTCACGAATTCCATATTAGTATCAATCCAGAAAGGGATACGATTGAAAACACCCTAAGTTGTTTTCTGCTAAATATAATATAGCATTAATTCTGTAGAAATGCAAGCAGGGATGAGCGGAACCAAAGAACCGAATTGCGTATAATAGAAACAGGGAGAGACTGCCCAACCGGAAATAAATTCCCGGGCTGCTTATTTTCGGTCCACCAAAGTGGACGTTTTTCAAATGGTAAGATATATGATCGAGCGACCCAAGACGGCGGTGGAACAATTCCTGCGAGACCGGGACTGGGAAGGACTTATAGGCTGGGCGGAAAAGAACCGGGGGGGCGTCCGATTTCTACTATCGCATTTGCACAGCAATGATTCTTTGCTCCAAGAGCGCGCAGTGGAGGGGCTGGGATTAATCGCGGCTCAAATCTTTAAAGGCAATCCCGAAAAGGTGCGGGAGCTAATCCGCCGCCTCCTGTGGAGTATGAACGATGAATCCGGCAATCTGATCCAACGGGCGCCGGAAGCGATTGGGGAAATACTGGCCAATGTCCCCGATTTGATCGGCGAGTACGCGGACATCCTGTTCAGTTTCTGGGACGAATCACCGTTCGAGAGGGGCGTCCACTGGGCGGCAGCTCGGTTATCAAGCGTGAAGCCAAGCACATTGACAAAGTACCTCGGACGACTCAAACGTGACCTCGAGTCGTCCGATATTGCTATTCGCCTACACAGCGCTACAGCGTTGAAAAACCTCGGGTTGTCTCCTTCTGTTACTTAAGCAGAACCATTTTCATCACGGCGGAATAATCACCGGCACGCATGGCCACGAAGTAGATGCCGGAGGGCAGATTCGAGGCTTCGAAACTAATCTCGTGCTTACCCGCTGGATACCATCCTTGAAGGGGCGCATGGTGTGCGCCCTGATTCCCGGTAGAGCCCGATCCCGGGCGCAAGCCTGGCGCCCCCACATTCCTACCTTGGAGATCATACACTGTCAATGTCACCTGGGCAGCCGTTGAAAGCTCAAACCTGATGGCGGTTGAGGCATTGAAAGGATTGGGATATATTTTTCGTAATGCCGTCTCCGTAGGCAGCGCTTCTGGATTAAGTTGGTTCATCCCAGTATATTGGACATAGGCCGGAGGAGACAACGGCCCTTCCACGCCATCAAAAATACCGGACACCTGGTAGCCAAAATTTCCGGGAGACAACCCGGTCAAATTATCGGTATAGCTCAAAGCCTGAATAGAGTCAATCAAGGCTCCTTCGCGATAGATCCGATAGTACTCCAGGGTGGCAATCTGCGGCGGATTCAAAGATCCATGTCCACTTTGACCTACGGCAGGCGGATTAAGACTCGGCGTATTCCAGGTCAGGGTGATCATCGGACCGGCGGCGGAAGCCTCGAGGTTCTGCGGAGGATTGGAAGTCGAAGTTTTAACAAATTCCAGATCATCCACGAACCAACCGATGGAGCCTCCTGAACCGTCAGACCCGAAGCGGAAGCGAAAGCACACGGTACCTTCGCCGGTTACGTTGTAGGCAACCTGCTGCCAGGTAAAGGTTCCGGACCAGCAGGGGGTTCCGGGCGCGAAAGGTCCGGGCTGAGTACTGGAGCTGATCACCTTGGGATAGCCACCTTGAGGCGTTACCTGGGCGAAGGGCGCGCCGTTCAAAGACATCTCCAGGATTCCGCCGTCATAAGCGCTGCCGGGGATCTGGGCGTTGACCTGGGCCATCATCCAGTGCCAGAAGTGCAAGACGTGGGCGCCGTTCAAGGCGAATTCTTCCGTTACCAGACCAGCGTCCATCAAGGGAGCGTATTGCGGGGAGACCCCACAGTGCCAGGAGTGGCTACCGCCGAGCGAGTGATTGGACTGCATGGACAGATTCCATTCATCTACAAAGGTGGGAGTGACCGATTCGTGCGTCCAGGACCCAGCCCCGGATTCCATATCGTCATGAATACCACCCACGGGGCATTCCATCATGAAGGACTGTTGGTAATCGCGCGTGTCCTGGGCGGAGAGATACAGCATCAGAACGCTCGGATCCGAGATGGCGGAGTTGACTGTGATTTGCAGGACGGCAGTGGAAATCGTGTCGCCCGGATCGAGTGGAGGCAAGGTGATCGAACATGAAATCACCTGCGCGAGCGGATTGTCGGTTGACAGCAACAGGGAAAGATCGGTGGTTTCACTGCTGCCGAGATTCTTTAGTTTGACCTGTAACGTAGCGGAATCGCCCGGCGAGAGCCGGTTATCAACGCCATCCAACAGATTCCAAGAAAGAATGTGCAGATCCGGCGCATGCGCCAGGATATTGAAATTGGCGACCCAGGAGGAATCCAGCCGATCGGTGATGGTCACCTGGAAATTTAGCGCTTGACTGTCGCGCACCGAGGGTTGTAAGATAGCGCGGAAAACATCCGTCAAAACCAAACTCGAGTTGGGTGCCAGATTGCCCAGGTACACATAGGCGGGGTCAATGGAAACGCAATTATCGAGGCATTCAAAATTGGCCTGAAGATCAAACCCCGTGTCAATGCCGGTGTTCTGGAAGGTCATGTCGAAGTTCAGCGATTCACCCAGGTCGGCCAGGCCATCACCGTCTCCACCCAAAGTGTCGATGAAGCAGGGATTCATGATGACAGGATAAGGCCCTACGGAATTCGTGAAGCGGATAAGACCGTCATAGGGCAAGTAGTTGTGCTTGGTGATGGAGAGAATGAAATCACCAGGCACGGTGACAGGATCCATGACATACACGGTTGCAATGCCTTCAGCATTGCTCAAGCCGTAACCCATGACTCCGTTGGGGCCACTGAAGGAAACACTGGCTCCGGGCACTCCGACCGTGACGTCGAACTGCGTGCTGCCAATAGTGACCAGGGGTGAATAGACCGGGGTGAAGACCAGCGGCTCTGCCGTCCATATTTCAAGAGCCGGATCACCCAGCAGATTTACTTCATAGTAACACCAGTAGCTGGCCCAATTGATGCGGGTCACGTTGTCAT
>JAGVQJ010000043.1 GCA_020051775.1 Calditrichota bacterium
AATGGGGGCCGGGGGGGATCAAACTATCGGTCGGATTCCGGGCGCGGGATAAATCCCTTGCCGGAATGACACAGCTAACGACAAAAAACAGGGGCGCACACCGTGCGCCCCTACTAGCGACTAGCAACTAGTAACTAGCGACTATTTTATAAGCATCATCTTTTGCACGGCACGGAAGTCTCCCGCCTGCATCTTGACGAAATACAAGCCTGAAGATAACCTCGAACCATCGAACGTGACTTGATGCGAACCCGCTTCCTGCCAATTGTCCACCAACGTGCTCACCAACCGCCCGGCAGTATCGTACACTCTTAAACTGACGTGGCTGAAAGCTGCAAGCTGGTAGCTGATGGCTGTAGATGGATTGAACGGATTGGGACACGCTTGCTCCAGGCTATAAGAGCTGGGCTGCAGAAGAGCAACCGGCGCTTCACCGGGGAACAGTTCACCGCCGCATAAAGCATCCCAGACCGTCGGGCCGCCGTCGGCAACAGCAGACTTCGTGAAGGTAAAGCTGCTCGAATCTACGGCTGGGTATGTGAAGGTGGAATTGGCATATCCCAGGTAAGTATAAAGCCCCGTCGGATAGGTGCTGGGGATGTTTTGTGTGCGCAAGCGGGATACCGCAACGCCTACCGGCGGCGATAGGATTACCGGGCCCAGCGTGGGAGCGGTATAGGTCCCGTCGGGGTACTTTATGCGCGCCCAGGCAGAAAACGGCGCCGGGCTGGGACCGTTGTTGAGTACAGCGGCCGTAAACTGGAAGCTGCCGCCCTGGGCCGGCACTACGATGGGCGGGTTGATCGGCGTCAGAGTGACATCCAGGTTGAGTGAGGCCGAGCTTAGCGCAGTGGTGAATCGGTAGGCGCGCCCGTTCTGCAAGTGAGCCGCAGCGGGATCGTCATAGGTTACCCAGTAAACCACTTCGAGGCCGTCTCTTTGGTCCGGACTCTCGATGCCTACGGTGCTATAGGGGTTATCGTTGGCGTAGGCGTTGGCGATGTCTGATATGGTGTGATACTGGAAGACGATCTCGCCGTCGCCGGTGGGTGTGCTATAGTAAGCCGGATCATAAAGGATCACCTCGAACACCTCGGCAGTCGAGGAACTGGCGACGTACAACCGTGACCATTCCACGATGAAACGGTGATTCGTCGCATCGTGCCAGGCATAAACGTGTCCACCGGAATGGGTGATAAGATCGTTCCAGAAGGGGCAGAGGTGGCCGTTGGGCCCTATCGGCGAGGGGATTTCGTAATTACGGAAGTCGTTGAATGAGTTATTGGCCCAGGTGGAAATCCAACCATTGGAACAGACGGTAATCTCATTCGTGGTTTCGCCGTAGTAGCGGAAAGTGAATGGCAAGGGGAGGTTGACTGATTGATCCAAGTCTTCTCCCGGATCGTTGAGCGGGAGAAGCGTACCCGATCCGCCGAAACCGGGATCAATCTCCACCCAAGAGTAAACCGGCGTCTGTGCGAATCCTGCATCCCCATTATCGAAGCAATAGTAGCCGTATTCGTCGGGCCCCTGGGGATCGGTAATGAGTTTGTTGCCCAATTTGAGGCGGAAGGTATCAACTTGAGCGGCTCCGTTGGCGCTATAGGCAACTCGCAGATCAGCCCAGTGCCCGCGCATGGCGGTGGAAGAAGCCGTCACATTGAAGGGGTTCCCGGAGCAATTGCCGGTGCCGTCAATATTAATCGTCCCAAAGGAGGCGCTGTTATCATTGACCGTGACCAACGGATCCAGCGAAGTTAGCGTCGCGGTCAGGGTAGTGGCGTTTTTGTGTCCCAAGTTTTTGACCGTCAGAGTCAGGTTGGCTGTCTCGCCCGGAGATAACAGAGTGTCGGCGCCGATAGCCTGAGCATTCAGCAAGGTCAGTTGATAGGAGACCACCGGTAAAGCCAACCCGCCTGTCCAACTTCCCTGTCCGCTGGTGGTGTTGAAGGCCAGAGGCAGAGTATACCCGTCCGGGCAATCAGACGCGATGGCCAGACGTAGCGATCCACTGGAATTCCCGGTCGCGCCTGGCGCCATATCCGGGAAGCTCTGCGTAGCGTTGGACAACGTCGTATAAGGGTCGGTTTCGGAAGCTGTCAAGCTGATCCCTGTGGCCGTCGTGGAGGTGCCGAAGTTCTTGAAAGTCAGAGGCAGGTCAACGGTTTCACCGGGGTTAATCACATGGTCATTATCGCCTGTCGTACCGCTCAGATTGTCATCATCCACTGTATGGTTCTGATAGCCCACCGCCACAGCCGCGCTGATGACATTCAAGCTGTCCACGATGGGGTAGTAGTTGTGCTTGGTGATGGTGACCTTGACATTTCCCGCAGCAGTGACCGTTAGCGGCAGGGTGATTTGGCCGTTAGCGTCGGTCGTGCCGACAGATTGCAGTTCATTCGCTTTATACAGGCAGACGGTGGCGCCGGCTAAAACTCCTCCCACCTGTTTATTTACCGTCAACGACAGGCTGTTGACACCGTAGGTGATCTGATCAGGGACTGCGCTATTCATGTATTGGATGGCTCCAGTGAACAGGTCCACTCCTGGATCTCCGGCCTGCGAACACCAATTGCTGAAATTGGTTACTTGAGTTGAATTATTCTGTTGATAGGCGTTGTAAAGTTCAATTTTACTCCGGTTTACCACGGACCCAGCTTGCGTGATATCCTCTTCGAACAAACCGGCGTAAAGACCATAGTCTATCGTGTTGTTGTATTGCGGATGAGTGTTCATGGTAGCCAGGCCCACTGAGGCAATTCCGCCTCCCGGGGACTGCGCCGTCCCGGAAGTGACGTAGGCTTCCATCTCCGAAGTGCCGTTGAATCCGCCGGATCCGCAGGTTAAATCAGAACAGAACGGCAACCTGCGGCCATTGGTTAATCCGTTGATTTGACTTACAGAAAGGCCAGCGCCGGTGTAACCCCGGTAGTTGATAAAGCTGATGCCGCTGTTGATGCTGTTCACCATCATACTGGGGAGATTGCCGCCGACCATGTAATACCAGATCGTGTCCACTCTCGTGTAGCCAGCCCACAACCAGCGTGTTTTGATCCAACGGCTGACTTGGTACATGGACAGACTGTAATTATAGGTGGAATACCCCGCCGCCAAACCTCCCGCTAAAAACCAGGAGGGGTTGTCCACGTAGGGCATCTTCTCGTAGAAAAGCACCTTGTTGACCATCGTCTGCGTATTGGTGGTGCTGTTGGACGGCATACGGCCCAGCGCCACATCGGCTAAGATGTCGCTGCCGTCCAGTTGGGAATACGGGTGGTCAATCTTATAACCGGAATTGCTGTAGAGCGCCAAGGCATAGGTTCCGCTTTCATCGCCCACCAACAGCACGAATTCCGGAGGTGTTGGCCAGGTATCATAAGCGGTCTGGATGACACTTTTGATGGTGGCGGTGGAAGCGCCGGTGGCCACCGACTGCAACGTCACGGCATGACCTTTACGCTTTTTCCATTCGATGAAAGGCTGCAAATCGGCTATTAGACCGGCGTTGTTCGTGCAGACGATGAGGTACGACCCCATGCTCTGTTCATCGGCGGCATTATCGTCGAAGTTGAAACTGGCTCCCTTGACCAGGTTGGCCCAGGATTTCGTCATGGGAATCTGGCGAGTCGGCACGTTGCGCAGATCCTGCCCTTCAAAGCGCGCCGTCACGCGATACTTGGTCGTGATGACCAGTTCCTTGGTCACGGGATTATACTGCACAGGGTTGGTACGCAGGGTGATGACGCGCAACCCGCGCATGACCGCCGGCTCGCCCACCATGACCCGCTGCGAGGGGTATAATTCGTTGCGCTGATAATAAGCCGGATCATACTTTACGGCTTCTTTATTAATCTGCAAAAGTTCGGGATCATCGCCCTGAGCGGGCATGAGCTGAACGTTGCGAATAGTATACGTTTCGAGCGCTTCAAACTCCGCATGCACAGCCGCTGTGGCCGGAATGATCAAGAGCTTGGTGAAGTGAGGCACTTCCGGCGCGCCTAAATCCAGCTCGTAGCCGCCTCCGGGAATCTGCACACGATCCCACTTTTTGCCGTCGAGAATGCCTTCAGTACGTTCCAGGCCGGGGATTCTGATCTCCAACTGCACTTCCCGGTTATTTTGATTGAGCACGATCGCTTCAGGCCGATCACCGAGGACGTCGCTGCGCAAGGGCACATATTCGCCCCAGGCCAGACTGGCACAGAGCCCGAGCAGTGCGAGGATACCAAATGTCTTCCACAGTCTCATTTTCCGCTCCCTTGGTTGCTGTTTTGGGGTTCAATTCGAATCGCTTGGTTACGATAGTTATCCATATCAGAATTAATATACGCAATTATTTGACGGCAGGCAAGAGATTTTTTCCCCGAAGGGTATTTTTTTGATTGTTGGCAAACACAAAGCCGATAGAATTGGCTTGGAATTGTGGGTTAAGAGAGAGGTACTCAGGCGGGGAATTGAATCTGTGCTTGACCGGCTTCCCGATCAGCCTCAGCCTCGCGGTGGCTCTTGAGCAGTCGCAAAGCCAATTGGCGCGGGCTGGCCGAAGCATCTAAAATATGGGCTCCTCGTTCCAGGAATTCTCCCGCTCCAGCGCCGAGATCGCCGCCGTTCTGCAGGATGAAAAACGGAACGCCGACCTTCAAGGCGACGCGGCCGGTGCCGCCGGTGCCGCCTTTTAAGCCCGGTTCCACCAGTGCCATCGCCCAGGAGAGTGCCGCCAAGAGGCGATTGCGCTGCATACCGCAACCCACCGTCCAGCCCTGTTCCGGGGGGAATTCCGAGAGCAGTAACGTTTTCCCCTCTTCCAACTGCCGCTTGAATTCCTGGCGCAGGCTGGGATTAAGAATACCCGTGGGTAGAACGATTATGGTGCCGGGGCCGCGTCGCTGAGCCGCCAGATGAGCGGCCTCGTCGGCTCCGCGAGCGCCCCCGGAAACGACGACCCAACCCTGCGAAGCCGTCTTTTCGCACAATTGCGTCACCGCCGCGAGACTCGCCTCGCTGGATCTTCGCGCTCCGCTGACGCCCAGAGACGGAAATGTGAGAAGACCTAAATTCCCCTGTGCGAAGAGCAGCGCCGGAGCCGTCCGTCCCAGCAGATTCAGAACTCGTAATGGGTACTGGGGTGCGGACGGAAGCAATGACTCTACACCCAATTCGGCGCAGTGGCGCAGGTCGGCCTCGGGATCGGACAGTGGATGTCGCCAGGCTTCGATCTGTGGTATCGTCAGACGCAAATTCAGCGCTAATTGGCGGTCGGTGAGTTCCCCCAAGCGTTCGGGTGGCAGCCCAAGTTGAAAGAGGCGAGTCAGGATCAAGCGCAGATTCCCGGCGCCCACGCCCGGCAGCCGGAGCAGACTTAAGATGACGGCGGCTTCAGTCATAAAAAACGCCTTTTCAATGTTTTTGTGGCGGTCAAGCCGAGAATCTTCGCCGCTCCTGCTTCGCGCAGAGACTTGGCTGTTTCCCACAACGTAACGCCACTCCCGAAGACGTCGTCAATGATCAGGACAGTCTTCCCCGCCACACAGGAAGCGCGACTGGAGATTGAACCCCTGATGTTATCCACCTTTTCTTCTAAAGTGAGACAATATTTCATCTGCGCCGTCATCCTTGTTTTAATCAATGCCTGTCTGATGAAGGGGATGCCGGTGTCACCTTCAAGGGTCTGAGCGAGAACACAAGGCAAGTCGAATGCCTTATCCGGGTTAGAGGGGAGAGCAGCAACCAGCATGTCGCTGTGACGATAAACAGGATGACGTTTAATAAATTCCTGCATCTGATCGGCGATAAGACCCGCGACCGGCAGGCTGCCGGGACTACTGGGATCGTTACAGTAAGATTTTGCCATGGAAATCCACTGACCCAGAGCGGTCAGCGCCGGTTTGCCTGGTTTGCCTGGCTTTGAATGCCAGCCTAAGGCAAAACAATCATCCAATGGAGTCTCGATGCACAGGGTGCGACGCAATACCGGTAAGAAATACTTGATCTCTTCCCATTTATTCGTGTCAATTTCGGAGATGGAAACACACCAAGAATATCCCGCTTTAGACGCAGTGGAAACTCTCTCAAAAGCTATGTCCGGAAAGGCTGCCTTCAACTTATTATAATATATAGTCGGTCCATTCACCCAAATCCAATAATCAGCCTCGCGGGGCGAGTCTGTCCACCCGGCGGTTTGATTATCTTCCACAGTCTTATATTTCTTTATCTTATCAACGCGCATTATTCCACAGGAATAAACCTCTCAATTTATAAAATTCCCGCTTTGATTGCAACAAGTTTCCCGCTCGGATGCGCATGCGAGCCGCTTTAAGTATCGCCAATCCCTTTAATCAGAAACATTAAGGGATATTTCCGGAATGAAGCGCGAATTAGCGGGCCATTCTGTGTGCGCTTGGCAACACCTCTATGACCCGACCAACTGACTATATCCTTGACAAAGTCGGTTTTTTAACGTATATTCTTGTGACTATCAGGCTAAAACTTTCCCCCCAGGAGGAATCCCATGATCCCGCACCGGATAAATTGGCGCTTCTGGCTGCTTCTGACGCCGGCGGTTATCGTCGGCCTGAATTGCGTTAGCGTTCACGCCACCGATTACAACCCCGACGATCTCTTTAGCTATTACAACTATAACCCCTCACAGCCGCTGAACGCCGTCACCACCTACGTATCCAGCACTTTCTTTCATCAGCAGTATCAAGTGACCTATCAAAGTGTGCACGGGGAAACGGTGCACGGCAACCTGATCGTCCCCAACTGGCTCTGGGCGGGACCTGGGCCCTATCCCGCCGTGCTTTATCTGCACGGCTACGGCATGGACTCCCAGATCCAAGGATTCCTTTCTGATATTATCTACCTAATGGAGATCGTTTACGGAGAGCCTTATGTCATCTTCGCCATAGACGCTCAGTATTGCGGTCAGCGCAGCGTTCCCGGTCGTAACCTGTTCTCGCTAAATTTTACGCAGGATCGCGCCGGATTGGCCACCACGGTGATGGACGAACGCCGCGCCCTGGATTATCTCCTGACGCGCCCGGACGTTCAGAGTGATCAACTGCACCTCATCGGCATCAGCATGGGTGGCATTCTGGGAGCGCTGACGATGAGTGTAGACCCCCGCCTGAAAGCAGCCTCTTTGATCGTTGCCGGAGGCAATTGGACCGAACTGATCTCCAACTCCACACTGCCGCCGGCAGGCCCCATGCGCGAAGCTCTGAACGGACATTATGAAACCATCTCCCGCAATTTCGACATGGTGGATCCCATTAATCTGATCTCGTTTGCCTCGCCGCAGGTCGCCTTGCAGATGCACAACGGCACACTGGACACCATCGTCCCCACCGGACAACAACTGTTTGATGCCGCCGGGCCTCCCAAACAGATTTATTGGTATACCGCCGACCATGTGACCATCGCGTTCTACGCCTTGACGATCATGGACAGAACATTGAGTTGGTTCAATCAATACTGATTAAAGCTTGGGAATCTCGACGATACCGGACTCAAAAATCAATAAACTAAAATCTGAAACAGCCATGGACTGGCAAGGCCAAATTGAAGAGCTAAGAGAGGTTTTAGGACTGGTGCGCATGCCTGTCGTCGTCAACTACTCTGTGAAACTGACGTCGCCGCAGGATCAGGGAAAATTCATGGTCTGCGAGGCTATGCTCAAAGCCAGCCAGGGCGATTTTCTGGATTTGTCATTAGAGACGCTGGATTGCCCTCTGGCGGTAAGGGCCTTAGGTCTGGGAGATCCCTCGAAAGGTCAGGATAACTTGAAGACGGAAACAATGCCAGTTCGCAGCGAAATTCAGCTCTGCACTCCAGCCTCGAGCCAGAAGACCTCGATGACTTCGATTGCCCCTGCGGTGCGCCTGGCCGACCACATTCTTATCGGCCCTGCAGATCGCTCGGAACACGTTCCGGACCTTATCCTGTTTTTATGCAACCCGGAACAAGCCAGCCGCCTCCTCGAAATGGACAGTTACCAGACGGGCGTCGCGCCGCGCATCGAGATGTCTGGTTCTACCTGCCACCAGATGATCACTTATCCTTATGTCACCGGCGAATTGAACATCAGTCTGCTGGATTTCAACAGCCGCGGTTTCAACGCTTATCGCCCTGATGAAATGGTGGTCACCACGCCCTATCAACGCTTTCTGGGGATAATGGAAAGCCTGGACGATTGTCCCGCGGGAAGGAGTTTAAAATGACCCGTTCGATATTTATTATCCTACTTTCGATTCAGTGGGCGATCCCCGCCGCAGCGCAAACTGATTGGCCGCTGTTTCACGGGAATGAGACACGCACCGGATATAGTTCCGCCGCCACCAGCGCCGGATTGGTGGATCTGTGGAATATTGACCTGGGGTCTCCGATTTACACTTCACCCGTAGTTGCCCAGGGACGCGTATACGTTACCACTGCCGACGCTCGACTGGTCGCTTTGGACGCTGCGACCGGAACACTGATCTGGCAAGACGTGCTTCCCAGTTGGTCGGAATCAACTCCCGCGATATGGAATGGGCGACTTTATGTGGGCTGCAATGATCACAATATACGTTGCATCGGGGCGACAACCGGTGCTCTAATCTGGCTCGCTACCACCTCATCCTGGGTGGAATCCTCGCCGTTGGTATTTTCCGATAAGGTTTTTATCGGAGGGATGAATCACCAGCTTTACGCCTATGACGCTCTCAGTGGCGCTTTGTCTTTCTCGCTGGCGACGGGCGGCGACGTTTTGACCGCTCCTTCGACTGATGGCCAGAATATCTACTTCGCCGGCGATGAAGAAAAAATTCGCGCCATCACCCCTGACGGATCAGCGGTCTGGACGCATGACGCGCCGGGGGCTGTTTACGGAGCACCGGTAGTTGCCGAAAGTAAAATCGTTTACGGCTCCATCGCCAATGGGGGAGGCCTGTCCTTCAACCGGATTGAAGCTTTGAATGCCAGTACGGGGATTGCGCTTTGGCAACAGGAATCGAGCGCCTACGATTTCTTTTACGGGACTCCGGCGGTAGGATATGGCAACGTGTTCATGGGGGGATTCCAGGGTACTGTCAAAGCCTACGACCTTAGTACCGGCGTCCTGCTCTGGATGCGTAGTCTGGGTAATTATGCGCTGTTGTCTTCACCGGCGCTATCCAACGGCGTACTCTATATCGGCAGCACCGATGGCCAGGTATTCGCGCTGGATGCTTTCACCGGAGCGGTGTTGGATCAGGCAGCGACCGGTGCTTTCGTGCAGAGTTCCCCGGCTGTGGCTGACGGCCGGCTATTCATCGGATCTGCTGATGGCCGCGTATGGGCTTTCGATCTGGAGTCTCCAGTATCCGTGACGATGACACCCAGCGGGACGGTTGTGCCTCCGGGAGGCAATTTATCGTTCGGCGTCACCTTTACGAATCTCACAGCCAATCCGCAATCCTTCCTGGGATGGTTGAAAATTACTCGTCCCAGTGGAGCACAACTGAGCTTTGGGAATCCAGTGTCCTTTAATTTGAGCTCCGGAGGAACCCAAACCGTTCAAGCACGCATCACGATCCCGTTGTCGGCCCCAGCGGGGGGATATATCATGGCCGTCCATGCCGGCCCTTTACAGACGATCCTGTGGGACGCGGCCAGTTTCAACTTTTCGATCACTGCAGCCGATGGCGATCCCTCCGCACCTGAGGTTTGGACCGGAGAATTCCTAGATCAATTAAGCCCGCTGTTGACTTCCGGACCGCTACAGCCAGAGGAATTCGGCTTGGCCGTGCCTCATCCCAATCCTTTCAACTCCTCTACTACATTAAGAGTGTGGCTGCCTTATGCTGGCGCGGTATCGCTGAAAGTCTATGATGCAAACGGCCGATTGGCTGCTATTCTGCTCGAAGGATCAGCTTCGGCTGGAATCCACGATATCGCCTGGAACGCGGTGAATCAATCCTCGGGTGTATACTTCTTCCGGCTGGCGGCGGGTGGACAGGTGCAAGTGCAACGCGGGATGCTGATTAAATAGGGCAGGTTCGTTAGAAAGAGTAAGAGGCGGCTTGAAGAGCCGCCTCTTCTTTTTTAACCTGCAGAATCTCTCAAATATCCAGATTGGCCGGTTCAAAATGCTCCCTCGGATGCTGGCAGGCGGGACACTTGGGGGGAGGTTCTTTGCCTTCGTGCACGTACCCGCACACGTCGCACTTCCATTTGATGGGTGTTTCCCGCTTGTAGACAGTTCCGGCTTCGACCATCGCCAATAATTTTTTGTAGCGTTCCCTGTGGTGAGCTTCGATCATAGCCACCAGCTTGAACAGCAACGCGGCAGGCCGGTTGCCTTCCGCCTCCGCATCTTTGACAAAGGAAGGATACATCTCTGTAACTTCGTAGTCCTCGCCGCCAACAGCCGCCTTCAGGTTAGCCGCTGTATCGCCGATGCCGTTCAACAGTTGCAGAGCGTCTTTGGCGTGGCGTTTCTCGTTTTCCGCTGTCTCCTCGAAAATCTTGGCGATATAGTGATATCCTTCTTTGCGCGCTACCTGGGCAAAGTAAGTGTACTTATTGCGGGCCTGCGATTCGCCCGCAAAGGCTGCGCGTAGATTTTCTTCCGTCTTACTCATGAATACCTCCGCTGGATTTGATTTTTACTGAAATATTACCTGCCTGCTCCTCTTTCAAGCTGAAGTTGGGAGGCAATGTCCGTAAAATTAAAATAATGGAAATTAAGTCGAGAAGCAAGCGATAATACCGGGGATACGCAAAAGTCTTAACATCTGTCCAGGATGCTATCAATCGTAAAATATTATTTTGTGAAAAATATTGCTTGCTTCGTGAATGTCAATTCATTATATTAATAGATCACAAAGTTACAGTCATTGTTCGGCCTACTATGGAGATACCAACATGAAATTAAGTCGGCTGCTTTTTACTTTGGTTCTGGCGGCGGGGTGGGTGTACTCTGCATCCGCTGCATATATACCATTACGTTCAGACGTCTTGGACGATCGGCCTCAAGCGCACGTCCTGAATAACAGCGCCACAGAAGTACAATTAGAAATTCTCCTTCCTGGCTTGGAGATTCGAGACGGAATCCTGGAAGGTCAGCGCTGGGATCGGTTGGAAATTCCCGGCTGTGGAATAGACCAGGAACCGGGAACACCCGAACTTCCGCATTTCACCCGGCTTTTGGTCGTGCCTCCGGTCTCCGGTTTTCATGCCGAATTCGAAGCTCTAGAAACGGTTACCATCCCCAATCTTCACCTGATGCCGGCTCAACCGCGCGAACTTGAGGAACTCACTGCCTCGCACACACCGGTAATTTATAACGCCCAAATTTATGCGAAGGATGAATTCTTCCCTTCGCAACGAGTCACGATCGGCCCACCGGCCCTGCTCAGAGGAATGCGCGTGGTAGCTTTGAAAACCAGCCCGCTCCAGTACAATCCCATCACTCGCGAATTGAAGGTCGCCACGCGCTACCGGGTGACGGTGCATTTCGAGGGAACCGATCTGCGTAATGTGCCCGCTCGGCAAATTCCGCTCTCACGCACTTGGGTTAATTCCCTTTCCGGGGCGGTTTTTAATCTGGATGCTACGGCCTTAGATGCGCAGGAAGTTGGGTCCTATCTGATTGTCTGTGAAAATGACGCCACCCTGCAGAACTACCTCGCTCCGTTGATTGATTGGAAGAAACGCAAGGGGCACGCCGTCACGACCCAAACGTTCAGCAGCTACCAGGCGACCACCACCACGGTTAAAAACCTCATCCAGACGGCTTACAACACTTGGGCCATTCCGCCGGAGTACGTGCTGTTGGTTGGGGATGCTTCGGTGATGGGGCCCAGTGGTTACACTCTGCCGGCTTGGCCCACTAACGACCAGTACGGAATTGATCATCCCTACTCGAAGTTGGATGGCAGCGACGTGCTGGCTGATGTCTCTTTAGGCCGTCTCCCTGCCGGTAATTCCACCGAGATCCAGACGATCGTCAACAAGATTCTGTATTACGAGAAGATGCCTTATACGACCTCCTCGGATTGGTTCCACCAGGGAGCCGTTCTGGCCGGGGACGTGGCGGCGGGATTTTCCACGATCCAGGTCGGTCGTTGGGTCAAGACGCGCATGATCGAACATGAGTACACGCGCGTGGATACATTCTGGTACACGATGTCCGGCACCGTCGCGCAGACAGTCATCCCCTCCATCAACAACGGCATTCTGTTCATGAACTATCGCGGCAACAACGGCATGGAGGATTTCACCTGGGAGGACTTCGATCAATTAACGAATGGCCGCAGACTTCCGTTTGTGGTCACTATCACGTGCCATACCGGCGGCTTCCAGAGCGGCTACGGCAAATCCCTGATGGAATATTTCTGCGATACGGGATCGCCGACTTCGCCCCGTGGCGCCGTAGCGGCGATTGGCACCGCCACGTTGGACACCCACACGCGCCAGAACAACACCGTGGACATGGGCATCTACGCCGCCCTCTACGATGAAGGCATCACGCAGGCGGGGAACGCCCTGAATTATGGCAAACTCGAACTCTACAACACCTATTTCGAGCATGATCCTCAATCCGTCGAAGACTTCAGCGATTGGAATTCTTTGGCCGGAGATCCCGGCCTGGAACTGTTCACTCAAGCCATCCAATTCATGACGTGCAGCGTGCCGGATCAGATCACTTTCGGGGTGAATTCACTGTCCTTGAATGTGACCGAGACCGGTGTAGGCCCGCTGGAAGGCGCCACTGTCTGCTTGTACAAATCCGGCACCCCGGCCTTACAATCTGTGGGCACTACCGATGCCAACGGGCAGGTCACACTACCCCTGACAGTCAGCGCCACCGGCAATGTGAAAGTCACCATCCACAAGCAAAACTTCTTTCCCCTGGTGGATAGTCTGAACGTGGTTTCTGCCACTGTCGCGGTGGGATACCAAAGTCATACTGTGGACGATGACAATCTGAACGGCACGATAGGAGATAACGACGATGCCCTCAATCCCGGCGAAACTGTGGATCTGCCGCTGACTTTCAAAAACTTCGGCACTTCCACGACGGCCACCGGCGTCAGCGCCACCGCTTCCGAGACCGATCCTTTTACCTCCCTGTCCAACACAACACAGAGCTTCCCGGATATGGCTCCGGGCGCTACCGCCAACTCCAGCGGCGCTCTGCGGTTGACTATCGGGTCGGCGTGCCCTGACGGCTATATGATACCGCTGGCGTTCAACACCACTTCCGGGCAAGGAAACTGGCCGGGAGGATTGGTACTTCCGGTCGTTTCATTTAATTTGACAACACTGTCCAAGGTAGCTCAAGGCAGCGATACACTGATCACTCCAGGAGAAACAGCAGATTTCGAGCTGACCGTCAAAAACGTGGGACACAAGACCGCGATGAATTTGACGGCCACGATGACCTCATTAGACCCGTTGGTAACGGTCAATGACGGATCGGCTTCCTTCGGTACGGTGGCACTTAATGGCACAGTTTCATGCAGCACGAATCCATTCAATCTGACCGCCTCGAGCAATGCTCCGGTGGGCATACCCGTAAAGCTGCGCGTCGTGTTCAACGCCAACTATGCCACTCAGGTGGAAACCCTTACTGTTGAACTGGGAATTAAAAGCGCCACCGATCCCCAGGGACCGGATGCGTACGGCTACTACTGCTATGATAACACCGACGTGGATTATCCGGAACACCCGACCTTCAGTTGGGTGGAAATTGACCCAACGCATGGCGGTTCGGGAACGATGGTTTCATTGGGTGATTACGCCGAAAATGAGGATGTTTCCGCCCTTGTAACCTTGCCGTTCACGTTCCGCTATTACGGGCAGATTTCCAACCAGATCACGGTCTGCTCCAACGGTTGGATTTCGATGCTTCCCAACGTCGCCTTCAGCGATTTCCGCAATTACCCCATCCCCACGGATCTGGGGCCCTATGCCATGATCGCTCCCTTCTGGGATGACCTGATGGAAACACTCGACGGGCACGTTTATCAGTGGAATGACCCCGTGAACCACCGCCTCATCGTCGAATGGTCGCGACTCGTGCATTTAACCGACAGCAGCCACCAGATATTCGAAGTCATCCTGTATGATCCCGCCCACTACTCCACGCCGACGGGCGACGGGGTCATCGTGTTTCAGTATGACAGCATCGTCTCTGTGTTCGGTATGGGTGATGATAATCCCTACAGCACCATCGGCATCGAAAACTGGGATCAGAACGACGGCGTCGAAACGTTCTACTGGAACACCTACGAGGATCCGGCCGTAGCTCCGCTGGCAGCCGGTCGAGCTTACAAATACACTACCATATCGCCGCTGTCGCTGCCGCCGCCCACATTGGATGTGACCTTGACGCCGGTCAATCCTCCGCTCACCGTACCGGCCAACGGCGGTTCCTTCCAGTTCAACGCCTCGGTGCTCAACAACGGCCCGACTCAAGCTCCATTTGCTGCCTGGGCGCGCATGAAATATCCCGATGGGACTTATACGGCCCCGACGCTGGGCCCGGTCACCATCAACCCGCCGGTGAGCGTGACCATCACTCGCTTGCGCAATCAAAATGTGCCGGGATCCTACCCGCCCGGTCTGTACACCTACGTAGGGTACGCCAATCCGAGTTTCGGCTATCCGGCGGTGGACTCTTCCTCGTTCACCTTCACCAAACTGACGACGGCGGACGGCGGCCCGGAAATGACGAATGCCTTCTGCAGCGGCGAACTTTTCCCGGGTGAGCAGCCACAGGCTGCTTTCCTCCCTTCGGGTTTCGATCTGAAGGTCAATCCCAATCCTTTCAATCCTTCAGCCGCTATCAGTTATCAGTTATCAGCTATCAGCCACGTCAGTGTGAAAGTCTATGATACTGCCGGGCGATTGGTGACGACCTTGGCGGACGGCTGGCAGGAAGCGGGTTCGCACCAGGTCACGTTCGATGGCTCGAGGTTATCTTCAGGCTTGTATTTTGTCAAGATGCAAGCGGGAGACTTCAGCGGCGTGCAGAAGCTAATTCTGCTGAAATAAATGTCTTTTAAGCAGAATAGTCCGCCCACTGGCGGAATGATGCTTATAAAATAGTCGCTAGTTACTAGTTGCTAGTCGCTAGTAGGGGCGCACGGTGTGCGCCCCTGTTTGTTGTCGTTAGCTGTGTCATTCCGGCAAGGGATTTATCCCGCGCCCGGAATCCGACCGATAGTTTGATCCCCCCCGGCCCCCCTTGAAAGGGGGGTAAAGTCGTAGTCGGGGTCGCCCTCGACCCCGACAATGACGCATCATTTCGGCTTGTCCGGAATCTGCGCGGTGCGAATAATTGCGCTTGACTTCCTTGAAAAGAATTGTTATATTGAAAGCTGTACCGACTCTTTATCGGAGACCTCCCATGAAACCAGCAATATGCATTATAACCCTGCTTGCCACGATGTGGCTGACCGCCCCCGCCGCCGCCCAGGTGCAGCCCCTGCAAGCCTGGTGGATTGACACCGGGGATACCGACAGCACGGGATTGGGTATGGGGATAGCGCCTTTAGGAGATATTAACCAGGATGGTTACGACGATTTCGTGGCGGCCGGCACCTTGGGATATTGGGTCGCCAACCTTTATGTTTACCTGGGCAGCAGCCAGTCCGATACCGTCCCTGATATGGTCATTCCCAAGCCTGATTCGCTGCAATGGTTTGGTCTACCCACCTTCGGAGTAGGAGACGTTAATGGAGACGGATATCCGGATTTCATCGCCCAAGGTACCCGACAAGATATTCCCCCAGTACAGGAGTATGCCTATCTCTACTTCGGCGGCCCCCTGCTGGATACTATTCCTGATATAATTATGAAAAATGAATCCGAACAACAATCACATTCCTTTGGCTCTAGGGGAGCAGGATTAGGCGATATCAATGGGGATGGATATAATGATATGGGTATAACGGACCCCTGGTTTGGGGGCACTGGTTATGGAGCCATTTACCTCTACTACGGCGGCAATCCTCCGGATTCTATTCCTGATATTGTCATCCATGCGGATAGCATATTAGATCATATCGGTTTCCATATCTTCCCGCTGGGTGACATGAATCAAGACGGCTATGCCGATTGGGTCATGAGCGATGGGCAATGCCAGGGGCCCAATGGTGAATTTAGCACCGGGGTGGTGGCGATCTACTACGGAGGTAATCCCCCCGACACTATTCCTCATACCGTTATCTACGGATCTGTCCCCGGCGCTGATCTGGGATTGGGATTGACCACGTTTGATTGGGATGGCGATGGGCAAGAAGACATCTTTGCCTGGTGCGGAAACTTCTACCCCCCGGATAATCATGGGGCGGTGTGGGAGTTCAATGTCTCACCCGTCATGAGCGGACAGCCAAATCACATTTTTTTGGGTATTCCGGGTTATCCTGGTATTGGGGAGCACGTATTCCATGTTGATCTTAGCGGTGATGGGAGGCAAGATCTAATCAGCGGCGCTCCCGGCTATGCTATGGCCGGTCTCGTCTATGTGTTCTTGAACGGAACAGGGCAGGACACCCTATATGATGCCTATTATTATCAGGGGAATTTCAATCAACAGTTAGGAAACATCGGCTCCGGTGTCGGCGACATTAACGGAGATGGAATTGAGGATATGGCTGTGAGCGAACCAGCCTATAGCGGTAATGGCCGTTTGCATGTGATCTTGGGGGATGATGGGCTGCATCAATCCGGGATTTCACCATTCCCTGAACCACTTTTACCTCAGACTGCTGTTTTGCTGAAGGCATACCCCAACCCCTTTAATAGTGAGGTGGTTCTGGAAATATTTGTGCCCAGCTTAAAAAATAATCTCATCCAGATCTATAACCTTAAAGGGCAAGAAGTTAGTCATTTCCGACTCGTCTACGGCCAATACCGTGTTGTCTGGGACGGAAAATCAAATTCCGGGCAGCTTTGCGCGTCGGGAATCTATTTAGCGAAATTATCCGGTATAAAATATCAAGCAATACAGAAACTTATTCTCATCCGCTAAGGGAGGAAAAATGCGTTCTTCACGTTTACTTTCAGTATTGACAGCCGCACTACTGGCTGTAGTTGGATTTAATGCTACCGCTCTAGCCCAGGTGGCTTTACAGGACACCTTTCTCTTGGGCGCCAGTTTCGTGTGGGATAACGTAAACCCCCAAATGGTGAATCGCTATGACAGCCTTAAAGCCGATATGCCCTTCAATGCTCTATTCCCTTGGGCGTCACGGACCACTCCGTGACGCCGGACCGGTGAGGCCGCCACGGTATGGACTGTGACTGCCTGGAAAACGATGTAGGGGCGTTCAATTGAACGCCCCTACATAATTTTAAAATATGGCAATGGTAAAATCTTCACATTTTATAATAACTCGCTTGTTTTTCCGTTTGGAAATGATTATATTAATAGTAATCGTGAAAAAAGTCCAAACCATAATACTCCCCAGGAGGTCCTTCATGCAGCGCCCAACTTTGAAATTGATTTGGATTGCCTTAACGCTTGCGGCTTTGATCGGCTTGACTCTGGCCTCCGCAACTGAAAACCAGACCACTCCGCCGGTCTTCATTTCACCGTCCTGGAATGTGGATATGGGCATCGAACTGCCCATCGGTCCCAGTGCCTGGGAAGCCGCCACCGATCACCTGGTGCCGCGCTACCATTCGCCTTATGATTCCATGCCCTCCGCGCCGGTGGTTAATCCGGCGGAATGGGAACCCATGAGCGGCGTTTTGATCCGCTACCCGCTGGGTCTTCCCTACGCCGTGATCGCGGAATTCTCTGAGAACGACGAGGTCAAGACCATCGTTTCCAGTACTTCCCAGCAGAACACCGTGCAGGGTTACTACCAATCCAACGGCGTCAACGTCAACAACTGCACCTGGCTGATCGCTCCGACCAACAGCTACTGGACGCGCGATTACGGCCCCTGGTACATTTTCAACGGCTGGGGAGTTCAAGGGATCGTAGATCAGATTTACAACCGTCCGCAACGTCCGCTGGACAACCTGATTCCGGGCGTCCTGGGCAATGCCATGAACATCCCCGTGTACGCTCTGAATCTGTATCACACAGGCGGCAACTACATGAGCGACGGTATGGGCGTAGGGATGTCCACCAATATGGTGTACAGCGAGAACTCCAGCATGACCCCCTCGCAGGTGGATCTGATGATGTACCAATGGCTGGGCATTGACTACATGGTAGTTCCGGATCAATCCAGTTCCGGCATTCACCACATTGATTGCTTCGCCAAACTGCTGAATCCGGGCACGATCCTGGTCAAACATGTGACTCCGCCCAACCCCGCGGTGGAAGCCAACGTGGCGCTCTGGCAGAGCACGATCAGCTCTTATCGCCGCCCCTACGAATGCGTCCGCGTGGAAAACAATTCCAGCACGGCCTACACCAATTCCCTGATCGTGAACGACAAGGTGTACCTGCCCATCTGGAACAACGGCAGCTTAGATCAGCAAGCGATTGCCGTTTACCAGAACGCCATGCCGGGTTACCAGATATTAGGCTTCACCGGGAGCTGGCTGTCCGATGACGCCATTCACTGCCGGGGCATGGGCATGACCGACCGCTACATGCTGCGCATCGTGCATGTGCCGCTGTTCGATCAGGTCAACACCGGCATGGGCTATCCGGTTATCGCCAAAGTGCATGCATATAGCAATCAGCCTCTACTCCCCGGTCAGCCTCAGGTGCGCTGGCGCTTGCAAAGCGGTACCTGGGCTTCGGTGCCCATGACCCAGACGGTGGGCGACACGTTCATCGGGTACCTCCCCGAACAGGCGGCCAACAGCACCATCCAATATTACGTCCATGCCGAAGACGATTCCGGTAAAATCGAGAACCACCCCTACATAGGAGCGCCCGGCGCGCATTCCTTCAAGGTGCTGCCCGCCAACGGCGTGAACCTGACCATGACGCCGGTGAATCCGCCCATCGTCATTCCGGCCAACGGCGGTTCCTTCACCTTCAACGTGAGCATCGCCAACACCATGTCCGGAGCGGAAGAATTCTGGGCCTGGACAAGGATTCGCATGCCCAACGGCACGATGTCCGCGCCGACTTTGGGCCCGCTGTATCTGAACTTGCCCGCCGGTGTATCTTTGGCGCGCACGCGCAACCAGAACATCCCCGGGACCTACCCGCCCGGCAGCTACGCCTACATCGGGTATTTGGGCGACTACACGGTGTCCGTCATTGACAGCGCCTACTTTAGTTTCACCAAATCCGTGGTATCGGACGGCGGGCCGTTCGTGCTGGATCTGTCCAACACCGGCGAAGAGATCAACCTGACTGCCAACCATATCTTGCAGCCGGAAACCATCGCCTTGGAGCAGAACTACCCCAACCCGTTCAATCCTTCCACCACCATTCGCTACACCTTGACGATGGCCGCGAAGGTGAACTTGGCCGTCTTCGACGTGCAGGGCCGCCTGGTAGCCACGCTGGTGGACGGTTCGCGCAACGCCGGCATCCAGGAAGTCACCTGGGACGCTTCCGGTATGGCCTCTGGGTTATATTTCTGCCACTTGACGGTGGGCAATTCCACCCAGGTCATGAAGATGATGCTGGTGAAGTAGCTGCGAGTTGCAAGTTGCAAGTTGCAAGTAGGGGCGCACGGTGTGCGCCCCTGTTTGTTGTCGTTAGCTGTGTCATTCCGGCAAGGGATTTATCCCGCGCCCGGAATCCGACCGATAGTTTGATTCCCCCGGCCCCCCTTGAAAAGGGGGGTGACTCCGCTGCTCTATTCGGGGCTGGCGAGCGAAGCCCCCCTATGGGGCCGACCCCGATCCGTCAGCTGACAGATCATTCCGGCTTGTCCGGAATCTACGCGGTGCACATATTTGCGCTTGACTTATAGATCAAAAGTCATTATATTACCTGCGTCCAACCCGGAGACCCCATGAAAGCCGCCCTTGTTGCCCTACTCCTCCTGCTTTTAAGCGCCCCCGCCGCCGCCCAGGTGCAACCCCTGACCGCCTGGTGGATTGATACGGGGGATACGGATAGCACGGCGCTTTGGGGATACGAATGCTCCGTTGGCGATATTAACGGAGATGGCTTGAGTGATTTTGCCGTCTCTACGGGGAGCTGGGATTACTCTCCAACCAGCAGAGAAGGGCTCAATATTTACAAGGGCAAGACCTACCCGGACACAGTACCAGATCTTCTTGTTCCTCCACCAAACGATAGCTTGGTGCTCTTTGGGATCGGTTTGTACGACGTAGGGGATGTCAATGGAGATGGATCTTCGGATTTTATTGCCGGGGCCAGAAATCAGTACACATATTCATATCGCAGGCATGCCTACCTTTACTTTGGCGGGGCGGCTTTTGATACCATTCCTGAGGCGCATTTTATGGGCGATTCTACAGGCAATTGGACAAACTTTTCGGATAATGGCGCGGGATTGGGAGACATCAACGGGGACGGATTTAATGATTTTGCCATTCTTGACGAGGGCTATTTCATTAGTGGTTCTCCGTTGATTTTGGGCGCCATCTATATCTACTATGGCGGCAATCCACCTGATTCCATTCCAGCCGTGGTTATTCATGCCGACATCACCTTGAATCGTCTAGGTCACAGAATCGCGCCTCTGGGGGATTTAAACAGCGACGGCTATGCCGATTGGGTTATGAGTGATCCAGCATGTCAGGGGCAAAATGGTGAAACAAGCACCGGGGTGGTGGCCATTTACTACGGCGGCAATCCTCCAAATACAATTCCCCATACCGTAATTTACGGATCAGTCCCAGGGGCGGATCTGGGATTAGGCCTGACCACATTCGACTGGAATGGAGATGGTCAGAAAGACATCTTTGCCTGGTGCGGAAATTTCTACCCGCCGAATAACCACGGGGCAGTGTGGGAGTTCAATGTTTCACCCACTATGACCGGACAACCCGATCATATCTTTCTGGGCATCCCAGGTTACCCCGGCATCGGGGAGCGCTTGTTCCATGTAGATTTAGATGGCAACGGCAAACAGGACCTGATCAGCGGGGCTCCCGGCTATGCATTAGCCGGTCTTGTATACGTGTTCCTAAATGCCAATTACTCCGATACTCTCTACGATGCGCTATATTACCAAGGGAACTTCGAGGGCGACTTAGGGGGTGCAGGGTGCAACGCAGGTGATATTAACGGAGATGATATTGAAGATATTGTTATTCATGAAGCCTATGGTAATGGACGCAAGCATTTAATATTAGGAGATGACGGCCTGCACCAATCCGGAGTTGAACCATACTCTGAACCCCCATTACCGCAGACCGCCGTTTTGCTGAAAGCATACCCCAACCCTTTCAATAGTGAGGTGGTCTTGGAAATTTCAGCTCCAAGTTTAAAGAACAATAACATTCAAATCTATAATCTTAGCGGTCAAGAAGTACGCAAATTCTTTCTGAGCCACGGTCAGCGTCGCATAGTCTGGGATGGGAAAACCGTATCCGGGACAAGCTGCACTGCGGGAGTATATTGGGCTAAGTTAACCGGACCAGGCTATCAGACCACTACCAAACTTACTTTGATACGGTAATGGAATCCCCGGTACGGGCCACTGCGTGGGGGGGGCAAATCCGGAATGATCCGTCAACTGACGGATCGGGGTCGAGGGCAACCCCGATAATGATCACGAGCCCCGTTCAGGGGGCTTCTGTATAGAGGTAGCCCATCGCTTTAGCGGTGGGGCGCGGGGAGCTCGTTATTTCCGCAGGAAATGCGGCATGTCAAACGGCACCTCCAGCGCCAACTCCACCAGCCCCTGCTGGACGCCCTTCTCGAACCAGGGCGCCTGGTAGATCAACTTCTTCACGCCATTCTTCTCGATGGTGTAGGCATTGACCTTGCCGGTGGTCAGCAGTTCCCGAATCTTCTCGTTGGCCGCCGGCGGGTGGCAACCGAAGAGACTCTTCCCGATCAAGTCTCTCCCCCCGTCTTTTTCAAACGTTTTCACCGACTTCTCGTTCATCTGAAGGATGATTCCCTCGAGATCGCACACCGTCACCGCACCGGGGAAGTCTTTAAGCCAATTGGCTTGCGCCATTATTTCTCCTTAGTAATTTCATATAATTTAAAGGCTGCCCCACCTGAATTCAATATATTTCTCGGCGTCTTTACGTCTTGGCGCGAGATTAAATCCCCTCACCGCCAACGCCTCCTCTCCAACTTTCCATTGACTTTTTCCCATTGTTGCTGTATCTTAAGATAAGTTTTAAAAAGAATTCGCTGTCATTCCCGCGTCCCAAAGGGTCACCCCTGTGGGTCTCAAGCGGGAATCCATCACACGATCAGATTTAATGGACTCCCGCGTTCGCAGGAGTGACTGGAAGCCTAAACATACTTATCCATGTTTTTACGTCTCCCCCCAGACCTCATTGACCGCATCCGCGATTCCACCGACATCGTGGATTTGATTTCCGGCTACGTGCAACTGGAACGCAAAGGCGGCAATTGGTTCGGCCTGTGCCCCTTTCACGGGGAGAAGACCGGCTCCTTCTCAGTGCACCCCGGCAAGGGGATCTTCCACTGCTTCGGCTGCGGCGTAGGCGGCAGCGTCTTCACTTTCCTGCAGCTTCACGACAAGCTGAGCTTCAATGAAGCGGCTCGCGAATTGGCTCGCCGCGCCGGTATCAGTCTGCCTGAAGAATCCGCAGGCGAACGTGTGGAAGGCTCGTTTGACGCCCTGTACGCCGCCAACGAATTCACTGCCAAGTGGTTTAGCAACTTATTAATGAAGGGCAAAGGCGCGGAATTCGACGCTGTGCGCGATTATCTGAAGAGCCGCAAGATCAGCGCGGACTTGGCGAAAGTCTTCCGTTTAGGCTACTCGCCCGATCGCTGGGACGGCTTGACCGCAGAGGCCCGTAAATTACCTAAGAACGGCCTGGGACTTCGCGATTTCATCCAGGCCGGCTTGGTTATCAGCAAAGATGAACGCTCCTACGACCGCTTTCGTGGGCGGTTGATGTTTCCGGTCTTGAATCTCTCCGGGCGCGTGGTAGCCTTCGGAGGCCGCACCCTGAAATCCGGGGAAGAGGGCGCCAAGTACGTCAACACTTCCGAAACGCCCATATACCATAAAGGGAGCATTCTCTACGGCCTGCACCTGGCGCGCGAACAGATTCGCCGACGTGGCGAATGCCTGGTCGTGGAAGGCTATCTCGACCTGATGCGTCTTTACGAAGGCGGATTCGCTCACGCCGTGGCCACTTCCGGCACTGCTCTTACGTCCGAACAAGCCCAGCTCTTGCGGCGTTTATGCAAGCAGGTCACGTTGATATTCGATGGCGATGCCGCCGGATCTCATGCTGCGGTGCGCGGCGGCGACGTGCTGTTGGCGGCCGGTCTGGAAGTGCGCGTGGTGGGGTTGCCTTCCGGACACGATCCCGACAGCTTGATTCGCGACCAGGGGCCGGGCGCCTTCGGCGCTTTGCTGGAACAGGCTCAGGATGCCTTCGTTTACCGTATTGAACTCTACCGCCGCCAGGGGCGTTTAACGGAAGCTCCGCAGCGCACCACAGTGGCTCGCGAACTTCTGGACAGCCTGGTTCTTCTTCCTGATCCCATCCGCCAGGAAATGGCGGCTCAGGACGCGGCCAAACAGATCAGTATTTCCGCCGAAACCATGTTGCGCGAACTGGCTGCTCAGCGCGCGCGACGACGCCGCAAGGAGAAAGATGTACAGCCGCCGGTGGTGGGGGACATTTTCGCCGGGATGCCGCCGGGACAGCGCAACCTGCTGGAAGTGCTGATCCGCTGGCCGGAGTTGCGCGCACCCGTGTTTGCAGAAATCACGGCTAAGGAATTTCAGGAAGGATTATTATCCCGACTGGCTACGCGCTTGGAGGAGTACGCCTATTCCGGTCAGGATGTTCACGACGAAAAGTTAATCAACGATAATACGGTGATGGAAGAGGCCGCCTTTATTTCTCAAGCGTTGGCACAATCCGAATTCGACGTTACCAGAGCGGAACCAGGATTGGATCGCAAAGCCAAGCGGCGCAGAATGGATTTTGAAACCGCCCATGGCAACCTGCACGACATGTTGTCAGCAAGACTTGAAAAGGAAATACAAACGTTAAAAGAGGCGCAAATAAATCAATCCGAACCGTCCCTGGTATTAACTAAGAAGATGGCTTCCATCTTTAAACGGCAGCAGGATCTCCCTAAGAAAATATTTTGGGAACTCCCCAAAGATCCCAGTATGGATGTGATGAAAAAGCTGGATGACATCAAGAAAAGGTATTAGCATCTAATATTGTTTGCACATCGCGAAGCTTCTCTACGGGATCTAGCCACCCGGGAGGGGCCTGTGCGTGGCGGCAGCGCCGGTGGCTACCCAGGTTGATCCCCCGCGAGGGACAAAATTGGAGACATTAATGGATTCACCCCAATTCCGTGCCACCACTATCGTGGCAGTACGGCGCAAGAACAAAGCCGCTATCGCCGGCGACGGCCAGGTCACCTTCGGCGAAGTAGTGCTGAAGAACAAGAGCCGCAAGGTCCGGCGCATGGCCGGCGGCAAGGTCCTGGGCGGGTTCGCCGGAACCGTCGCTGACGCGCTCGCCCTGTTCGAGAAGTTCGAAGGCCACCTGCAGGCGCACCCCGACGACTTGCGCCGCGCCGCTGTGGAATTGGCCAAGGAATGGCGCACCGATAAATACCTGCGCGATCTGAAGGCCGTCCTGGCCGTGGTGGATAAAACCACCCTGCTGATGATCAGCGGCACCGGCGAAATCATCGAACCGGACGATGACATCCTGGCCATCGGATCGGGCGCGCCGGAAGCTTTAGGAGCCGCCCGCGCGTTGATGAAGCACACCAACCTGACGGCCCGAGAAATCGCTGAAGAAGCGTTGCGCATTGCAGCGACTATTTGCATTTACACCAACGATCAAATCACCATCGAGGAGCTCTAAACTGTGAATCCCATGGAAGACCTCACACCCCGACAAATTGTCAAGGAACTGGATAAGTATATCGTCGGACAGGCCAAAGCCAAGCGCAGCGTTGCCATCGCCCTCCGCAACCGTTGGCGCCGCCAGCAGGTGGTGGGCGAGTTGCGTCAGGAGATCATGCCCAACAACATCATCATGATCGGCCCCACCGGCGTAGGTAAGACCGAGATCGCCCGGCGGTTAGCTGGACTGGCTCACGCACCCTTTCTGAAAGTGGAAGCCTCCAAATTCACCGAAGTCGGCTACGTGGGCCGCGACGTCGAGTCTATGGTTCGCGACCTGGCTGACCTCTCCGTGTCCAAAGTCAAAAGCGAAGCCGCCGAGACCGTCAAAGCGCAAGCAGAAGCCGTCGCCGAAGACCGGCTGGTGGATCTGTTGCTACCCTTGGCGGACCCAGACAAGCCGCCTCCGCCCACCTTGGCGGATGAAGCGCCAGCCATCCTGCACGCTCGCGACGAACTGCGGCAACGCCACAACCGCAGCCGCGACCGCCTCCGCAAGCAGTTGACGGAAGGCCGCCTGGAAGAACGCTCGGTGGAGTTGGACGTGACCGAAGATCATTTCAGCATGATGCAAATCTTCTCACCGGTGGGAATCGAAGAGATGGGTTTGAACTTGCAGGAATTGTTCGGCGGGATGATGCCCAAGAAACGCAAGAAACGCAAGGCCACGGTAGCCGAAGCCCGTCAGATCCTGATTCAGGAAGAAACCAACAAACTATTGGATATGGACAAGGTGATTGCCGAAGCCGTCGAACGAGCTGAAAATCTCGGTATCATCTTTATTGATGAGATTGACAAGATCGTGGGTGGCGGCGGAGGCGCCGGACCCGACGTCAGCCGCGAAGGCGTACAACGCGACATCCTCCCCGTAGTCGAAGGCACAACTGTTACGACTAAATACGGCATTGTCCGCACGGATCATGTCCTGTTCATCGCCGCCGGAGCTTTCCACACCAGCAAACCTTCGGATCTGATTCCCGAACTGCAAGGCCGCTTTCCCATCCGCGTGGAATTGGATAGCTTGAATGCCAAGGATTTCGTCAAAATCCTGACTGAACCGCGCAACGCCCTGGTCAAACAATACGCCGAATTGATGAAAACCGAAGGAGTAGCTCTGACCTTTACGTCCGGCGCGGTGCGCGAAATCGCCGCCATCGCCGACCGCGTCAACCGCAAGATGGAAAACATCGGCGCGCGGCGTTTGCATACGGTTGTGAATACCCTCCTGGAAGATTTGCTCTTCGATCTGCCGCAACCGGAGATCACGCAAGTCGTGGTGGATCAGAGTATGGTCAAAACGCGACTCTCCAAGATCGTCGAAGACGAAGATCTTTCCCGGTACATCCTATAGAGGAGTCGTCGCGCACCAGCCGTTTTATAGTCGGGGTCGTCCCAGACCCCGACAGTTTCCTTGGTTAATTTCAACGTATTCCCCATAAAAATGGTGTAGGGGCGTTCAATTGAACGCCCCTACGTATCGTTTCCTGAGGCAATATGGACTGATGCATACGCAATTTTTGCCGATATATAAATAAGAAGAGGCTGCCCAGGTAATTTGGGGACAGCCTCTTCTTCATTTTCACGTCTCTTACAACCGTATTTGCATCTCCGGCACCAACTTACCGATCATCTCTTTCAGTTGCCAGAACATGTAGGGTTTTTCCAGGAAGCCATCGGCGCGCTCGCGCTGCATCTGTAACTCAGCCTCGCTAAGCTGCACGCCGCTGATCAGCACAACAGGCGATGGGTGAGGGCCTGTCTTGATTTTCTCGAGCATCTCTACTCCCGTCATACCGGGCATGAAAATATCGGCGATGACCAAGCAGGGTTGATGTTGCTCAAAAAGGGTCAGACCAGTGCGCCCATCCGTGGCATGAACAATCTGGAATCCCAAATCCTGCAAATAATCCTGCAAAAGAGTATGGATGGTCGGATCATCATCTACGACCAGAACCGTCCGATTCATAAAACCTCTCCGTTCAACTTGCTTGAGCGTAAGCAGTGCGGTGCAGGTTGTGTGAGAACGTGACCCCCAGGGGAGTCGAACCCCTGCTGCAAGATCGAAAATCTTGAGTCCTAACCACTAGACGAGGGGGCCTGAGGCAGGGCTATAACTTTAGCATAAAAATATAACCAATTTCAAATCACATATCAAGCAATTTTTACGTATTCCTTCTTGCACCTACTTGGTCGGAAATCAAGGTGATGCTGCTCTTTCCAACATAAATGTTCTGCCATGAAAGGCTCAATTATGAGACACAATCGTAAATTCCTGCTCGCACTCTTTGCCGGCGCTCTCCTTTTTGTCCTCCTGGTGAGCACCCCTGGAACGGGGTGGGGGAATTCAGCCGGCGCTCCCGACGGTTACGCCAATGACCCGCCCGGCGACCAGAACTGCACCGCCTGCCACACTGGATTCGGTCTGAATGAACCGCCCGGTACCATGATCATTGACGCCCCGCATTTCTATACCCCCGGATCCACCTACATTTTCAATCTGACGCTCACAAAAGCTGGATCTTCGGTTTGGGGCTTTGAACTAACCAGTCTGCTGGACAACGGGGATCAAGGAGGAATACTTTCCGCCGTGAACACTGAATTCGTACAAGTGTCAGTCGGACCGGGGAATCAGCGCGATTATATCAAGCAGACCAATGATGGATCTTTTGAAGCCCAGCCCAATTCCGCCACCTGGCAAATCCGCTGGGTTGCTCCCGCCGCCGGAGCGGGCACAGTCACCTTCTACGCTTCCGGTACTGCCGGTAATAATAATGAAAATCCTTCGGGCGAATATGTGTACACTTTCGCTCAGGTCATCGAACCTGTGGCTTCAGGAATTTCAGATCCGGTTCCGAACTTACCCAACGGTTACAGGATACTCACCGCATACCCCAATCCCTTCAACCCGACTTTGATCATAAACCTAACCGGCGTCCCCTTGCTTCAACCGCTCACTTTAAACCTGACGGATATTCAGGGACGCGTCGTCCTCCGCATGGATTTACCGGCTGGATCCAACGAGGTTTCCGCTCTACCCCTCGACTTGAGCTATCTTCCTTCGGGGCAGTACATTTTGAACACCTCCTTGCCGGAAATTAGTCCCTTCAGGTTGGTCAAAGCCAAATAATTCCAGACCCAAGCAATATTTTATGCCTAAACTAAATGGATCAAGTCTGACAAAAAAAGTACTTCCTTTGTGAAAATAGCTGCAAAAGGAGATTATCATGCAAATGTCAAACCTACTGCGTAAGAATCGCCTGATTTCCCCGCTGTGTCTGGGAATGTTATTGCTCCCGGCATTAGCCATAGGCTACTCCTCCGGCCCGCTGGATCATTTTTGCGCAGATCCCCCCGATTTCCAGAACTGCACGGCGTGTCATAGTTCTTTCCCCGTCAACAGCGGTTCGGGAAGCTTGGAACTGTTGGGTATCCCCTCCTCTTACACGCCCGGAACAGTCTATGACCTCACGGTGGATCTCTCCCAAACCGGGCCAACACGCTGGGGATTTGAGATCACTGTCATTAAAGCTGACGGCGTTCGCGGCGGTCAACTGGAGGTAGTTAATGTCGTACAAACGCAACTATCCGCCAACGCGACCTATAACCGGGATTTTATGAAACATACCACCGCAGGCACGTTCGCCGGTCAAACCAGCAGCGCTTCCTGGCCGATTCGTTGGACTGCGCCTGTGATCGGAACCGGGCCGGTGACCTTCTACCTGGCCGGCAACGCCGCCAATAATAGCAGCACCAACCAGGGTGATTACATTTATACCATCAACGTCACAGTTCCAGAAGTGGTCAATGGTATCGTCGGCCCGCCTTACCGCCAGCCGGAGAGTCTGGAAATCCTGACGGCCTATCCGAATCCTTTCAATCCGGATGTGACTCTGAATCTTGCGGCACAACCCGGCGAAGAAGTGCAGATCGAACTGATGGATGTGTCCGGGCGGCGGCTCGACATCTTCACTCTGAATGCCGGCAGCGGTGGAACCATGCACCTGCCACTAAACCTGGATTATCTGCCCTCCGGACTGTACTTTGCGCGAGCCTATACACGCCAGGGACAGTCAGTCATCACCCTGGTAAAATCAAAGTAACCTCATCATTCCTCAAGCCTTATAACCCGATCTGTCAGGGCGGATCGGGTTTTTTGTGTATGGCAATGCTTAGCCGCAGGAAATAATGGTTATTTAACGTTTACTTTTCCCTATGTCGCCAACCCTAACGATTCAATTTCGTAAAATATGTTGCTCCTGTATTTCACAGTATCAGAGTCGTCATTATTTAACATTATGCCTGCCATGCCTCGAACGTTTACTGTTTATAATCTCATTATCAGGAGCGACAGATGACCAGAGCAGAATTAGCCAAGCTGATTATATCCACGTTGGAGTCTGATGATCCCTGTCGTATCAGGGAATATCTGACGGAGGACTTCTCCTTTACCGGTCCTTTTCCCAGCCCCTTGAACCGGGACCAATTTATGGAGTACATCGCCTCCATTCGGAAGGCTTTTCCCGATTGGTGCTATCAATTCATCTTCGTTCGGGACGAAGACCAGGATACAGTACGCGGCGTCATGCAACGGCATGGTACTCACAAAGATGAATTCGCTCTGCCCGGCATGCCCCGAATTCCGGCGACTGACATCAGCGTCATATTGCCCATCGAACCGGTTCGGTTTATTTTCCGCGGTGATCGTTTGAATCGCCTCGAAGTTGAGGATGCTTCCGGTGGCGGATTGGAAGGCATATTAGATCAACTGGGCATGGACGTTCCCCGCAGTCTATACGGAATCTTCGATATGCACCCGGAAATGGCCTAGCATTCCAAGCCTTATGCCGAGTATATCCAAAGCCCCCTGGTGTTTGGATGTGACCTCGACATTGATGCCGCAAAGGGCAGTTTGGCTGGTACATTGTTAAGTAGTTAACGTACTCCTATCAAACTGCAAACATTTAATTATCAATAACGTATCTCTTACGGTCGCCTTAAGTAAACACAATCCGTTTAATTAAGGCGGCCTTGATGAACCCATAAAGGCCTCCTTAGGCCTAATTTTAATTCCTGAGGCATAAAAATGAGAAAAGAAGATATCGTTAAAAGTATGTTCGCTGATTTACAGTCGAATCCTCAGAATACCCGGCGCTATTACACCGATGATTTCGTATTCAGCGGACCGACTCCCGAGCCGGTAGATGCGCAACAATGGATACAAATTCATTCAGCTTTGAACCGGGCCTTCCCTGATTTTAACCTTAATGTTCAAGACCTCCGGGAAGATAAAGGGAAAGTGACATGTACCGTTCATCTGACTGGCACTCACAAGCATGAGTTGCGTATTCCGGATCTGCCGGTGGTTCCCTCCACAGGCAAAAAGATCAGCATGCCCAAAGAAACGGTGACCATCAGTTTCACGGGCGAAAAGATCAGCGAAGTCAGAGTGCAGAAAGTCCCGGGAGGCGGCCTGGCCGGTATGTTTAAACAACTGGGCGCCGAATTCCCTTCCACCGTAATGGTATAGAATAACCCTTCAAAATCAAACGGGTCGGCTTCAACACCGACCCGTTGCGTTTTACATCCTCGCCATACTAAATTGCCGGATTAGCTACTCCTCATTTAATCGCACCCGCTCTAACACACCCCCTGCCGGTGTAACCACCTCCAACCATACCTCCCCTTGCTTGATCTCCACCAGACAGAAGTGATGCGTGGAGTGAAACGCTTTCACCGCGTCCGCCCATGGCACGGATTTGTCCTGCTCATAAACTGGTGCGCCTGCCCCGCCCGTGACGATCTGCCAGATGGGATGATCGTATTCCGGATTAATGGCAG
>JAGVQJ010000037.1 GCA_020051775.1 Calditrichota bacterium
GCCCCTTGATGATAGAATACTCTTCCTCGGTCAGTTTGCCGTTCTTCAGCAGGATGGAATCGGGAATGCCGATTTTGCCCAGATCATGCAACAGCGCCGCATACTTTAAATGGACCATCTCAGCCGTCGTCAGCTTCAGTTTCTGCCCCAGGTGCAAGGCATAATGAAAGACGCGTTCGGAATGTCCTCGCGTGAAATGATCCTTGGCTTCCAAAGCGAAATAGAGCACTGAAATAGTACCCAGAAAGCTGCGCTGCAACTGTGAAAACAGGCGGCGGATCTCATTCTTCTGCCGCGATAACTTGCTGTTTTTCAGAGCCAATTCGTCTGAGACTCTCTGCAAGGCGCGGGTGCGTTCCCGTACGCGTTGCTCCAGGATTTGATTCTGCTGTCGAACTTGCTGTTCCAGTATTTGCTTTTGCCTCACTATTTCATAGTATTCCAGGGCGCGTTGCGCAGCCAGGAGGATCTCCTCCATCTTAAACGGCTTCGTGATAAATTTGTAGACCCAACCTCGATTGATAGCCTCGATGGCGATTTTCAGGTCAGCATACCCCGTCATTAGAATGCGAATGACGTCCTGGTGATTTTTCCGCACTACCTCAAAAAACTCGATCCCCGACATCAGCGGCATACGGTTGTCGCTGATGATGATGTCGGGGATCTCATAGTCTAATTTGGCCAACGCGGAAGGAGCATCCAGCGCGGTTAGCACGCGGTATCCGGCTTCCCGGAAAGTCTCCTCGAGAAGATCCACAATGTCCGGTTCATCGTCCACGATAAGGATGGAGTACATGCTCATCAGGTCCCCCCATAATAATCTGATTGGTCGTGCGGACAAATTGGATCTCAAGTTTTCAGCAGCACACTCTCCTTTTGAAAGACTCTGACGGCTACAAAAATAGCGAACGCGGCGTAGATCAAACTGGACATGAAAGTCAGGGCGATGAGCAGCGGATCATATTGCCCCATGAAAGCGTTACGGATGATCAGGCTGACATTGACCACGGGAATAAACGCCATACGGGCATCAATTTCCAGCCCTGGCACCATGGACGTCAGCGCCGGAACGATAATCAATAGCATCAAGGGATAAACATAGCTCTGCGCCTCTTTATAACTGCGCGCATTCACAGCAATGGCTATCAATGCCGAAGCGAATAAGGCGGCCACTGGCAAAATTAGCAGCGCGACCAAACCCAAAGCCAAGGGGTTCATCTGAAACATCATCTCGCCGCCTCCCCCATTTCCAAACATGGATACGCCGGTGGTCATGCTGACGAGCATGGAGGCCATGGATAGGCATCCGCTGATCAATCCCGCCAACATGGTCGTCAGGAATTTGCCCAGAACAATCTCCAGCCGCGACGCCGGGCTGACCAGCAGCGTTTCCATGGTGCCGCGTTCCTTCTCGCCGGCGGTCAAGTCAATAGCCGGGTACTGACTACTGGCCATGATCATTAAAATGATCAGATAAGGCAGAAACATGCCCAGGGCGGCGCCGGCCATCTTCTGAGGCGAGGCGCGATTTTCTTTTACAACTTGAAATGGCTCGATTACGCTGCGGTGTAACTGCCGCCGCTGCAATTCGTGTTCAACGATAACCTTTTGGTATTCGTTAAGGGCGTCCCTCACTTTCCCCATAACCAAACCCGATTCCACGCTGGCGTCATCGTATAAGAGACGAATCTTCAAGGAATCCACCATGCGGATCGGGGCTTGGATAATTTCCTCGAATTTCTCCGGTACGATAACAGCGGCTCGAATGGTTTGATCGTGCAGCATCGCCAGAACTGTTGCCGTATCCGGCACTTCCGGGATAATCTGCAACCCCGGTGTTTTTTGCAATGATGCCAGCAATTCAGGCGCCCACTTGCTTCCCAGCATCACTACCGGGGAGTTGCGCTCCTTCATCTTGTCCATTTGCGAACTGAACAGACCGCCGATCCCCACAGTGAGCAGCGGGATGAAGAGCACCGGCAACAGAATCATGGACACGATGGTTCGCCGGTCGCGCAGAATATCTAGGAATTCTTTACGAAAAATGATCCAAACGTTTACAAATTTCATACTTTTTCCGCATTATGGGAATCTTCACCCGACTGGATACCTCTCAATGATGGGGCGTTAGAACCCGCCAGATCCTTTAGACTTATGCGTCGCAATTCGGCCATTTGGCGGTTTTGCATCTTCAGAATATTCTGCACTGAACCTTCCGGCAGTCCGGATTCCGGGATATTGCCCAGCGCTTCGTACACCTGGGCTATCGTGATATCGCTGGATTCGCGCGCCAAGTGTAGATCATCGCTATCACCAGCGGGCTGACTGATCAGATTATGACGGGACAAGCGGGTAAGCAGTTGCTTGTACTCGGGTGTACGCAGATCGAATCGCGCAGCCGCCTGATTAACGCTCAGGGGTTCTGCGCCGAAACATTTCCGGTTGGCCACATCCACAAGCAGATTCAATACAATTCCCTCAAGCGAATACTCCGCATGCGGATCCAACTGAAATCGCTTCAGCTCCTCGAAATTCTGCAATACATAAGCGATTTCCAGAGCCAACAATAGAATTAAAAATGTGATGTTCAACCAGACAAAGAACAACGGTAAGGCAATAAATGCGCCATATAAAACGTTGCTGGAGGCGGTGACGTACGAATAGAACAGGTAAATTCGCTTGGCGATTTCCCACAATCCGGCTCCTACCAATGAGCCCACCGCTGCGGGACCGTAGCGGATGCGCACATTGGGCACTAATTGGAATAAGAGATAGAAGCCCGCCCATTCTAATATCAACGGGAGAAACCAGCTACTGATGACTGAATATAAACCCGGCGGCAGACCTGCTTTCAGAGCGCCCCCCCAATGCACAGAAGAGGTGGCCACCAGCGAGGTTAGGATCAACAATGGGATTAAAGCTATCGTCAGCAAAAAATTCCGTAAGCGCGCCAACACATGGCGGCCCTGGGTCACCTTCCAGATGTGATTGAAAGTATTTTCCAGACCGGAAAGTAAACTTACTCCCGCCAGAACAAGGAAAATAATCCCGAAAGTACCCAATGGGCTCAAGGATACACCCACCAGCAGGTGATCCAAAGTTTCCACTGCTTTATCCCCTACTCCTATAGCCAACGAATCAATCAAATACGGCTTGATTTTATTCGTCAACCAGTCCCGGCCGCCGAACAGCTCGAAAAAAGTAAAGGCCAGGCTCAGCACCGGCACTAACGACAGAACCGTGGAAAAACTTAGCGCCGTCGCCCGTAAATCGCAACGATTTCGGAAAAATTCCCGGAAAGTCAGCCGGGTGATGTCAAAGATCTTGAGCCAGGTTTTATTTTTAATCCTTAAAATGGGCGCATTTCCCCTATTTCGGCTCATTTTAGGCTTAAACCAATGGTACATCTTCAAGCTTTCAATAATACTGCCAATATCGTGCCGTTTTTCGGAAGCCAATCGGCGAAAATACCGCCCCCGCTACTGTATCACATGCGGAAAATAGCCAGTTCTGCAAAATCACACCCGCAAGGATGGCAACGGTTCTAAATTTACGGCGCGGACGAAGACGGATTCGAGGTCATCACATTGATACAGTCGTCGTAAATCCGCCTGGGTGCCATGGGCCCACATTCGGCCTTGATGGATGATGCCGATCTGGTCGCAAAGCCTTTCCGCCTCGCTCATGACGTGCGTCGAGAATATTATGGTCTTGCCGGTTGATCGCGCCTGCAAAATGAATTCCATGATGGCACGGGAAGCAATGATGTCCAACCCTGCAGTGGGTTCGTCCAGAATAAGCACCGGGGGATCATGCACCACGGTGCGGGCGATGGAAATACGTTGCTTCTGACCAGTAGAAAGCTTATCCGTTCTGGCGTCTATAAAATCTTCCATACTGAGGATATTCGACAGTTCTTGGACGCGCCGGTTCAGCAAGCCCTTTTCGATGCCATACAGCGAACCAAAGTAGCGCAGAATCTCCCGGCCTGTCAACCGGCGGTATAGGCCGGTATCACCGGATAAAAAGCCGATATTAGCGCGCACCAGGCTGGGCTGGCGAGCGACGTCATGACCCGCCACTATGGCCATTCCCGAATCCGGCGTCAGCACGGTGGATAACAATCGCAGCGTCGTCGTCTTGCCGGCGCCGTTAGGTCCTAATAGACCGTAGATTTCGCCAGGTTGACAAACAAAGGATATACGATCCACGGCGTTGACCGTGCCGCGCTTCTTGTCGTGATAGCTTTTACACAGGTCTTGAACTTGGATCATATTATTTTCTCTGGATGGCGGCTTCCTCGTTGAACCAATTGGGCCGATGGACTTCGCCGTTCTTGGTGGAATGCACCAGCCGGAAGTCGCCGAAGTTGTTGTGATCCACGAATACGAAAATCACACCACCGTCAATGGAATCAAAGTTCCAGATCTCATAGGGTCTGGTTTCCATGTCATGCGTGTGAGGTTCGATGTGGTCGGGAACACCATAGAGGATGAAGATCCGACCGCGATCAGTTTGCCAACCGTCGCGATTGAAATAACTGAAGCGCTGCGACGCGATTCTCTTGCGCTCTTCGTAGAGTTGTTTGAATTCATTTTCCGGCGTGGTTGGGTCGGGATCATGGTTCTTCCAGAAACCTACCAGGAAACGGCGCTTACCCTCGATATTCAGCGTCTCCAGGGAGCGCCATTCGCCATCCGAAAGTAGAAATTTGATGCCTTCCGTGGCTTCTTTGAGTTGATCGGCATCGTAACTCATGATCATTTCTTCATCCTTGGTTAGCCCGGATTGTTTACCAGCTTGACTGTAGTCTTCGGGTCGGAAAACGAAGAAGCGAGTTTGAGTCGTGGCGACGGTATTAGCGACACTATCCGTGACCGTAAGGTTCAACCGGTAAGCGCCCGAGCGCAGGGAGGCAATGGAAATGCCATCAACCTCCACCACGTGTGTTCCCGCCCTCTTTTGCGACTTCTGGGGAAGCTTTTTGACTGCCTTGCCCTGGTCGTCCGTAATCACGCGATCCACCGTGAACATGCCTCCGTCGCTATTCAGATTATAGATTTCGCAATAGTAATAGAGCATATATAACGGCGCTCCATAGATCCGTTCCGGATTGGGTACGACCAGGAAGCCGTTTTTCCAAAACTTGCTCTTTTCTGCCGTTTTTTCCAACCGCGTGGACAATTCCAGATCGGAAATGGCCAGAGCTGTAGTACTGAAGCTTTTCAAGTTCAGACCCAGGCTGCTGGTGTAGGTGGTGTCGCGATTGATATCGCGTACATGACCTATCACTGTGTATTGACCTGGTGGTAATTCCTTAAAGGCGATGATTTCTGGAAGCTTTTGCCTGGGCGTAATCTGCTCCAGACTATCCACTCGGTCGAGAATTTGCAACGGGATGATGATGGGTATGGGTTTTTCTAAACCAAGATTCTTTGCTACTATTGACAACTGGGAATCAGGCATTAGAAGTTCCAGAGAGATGTCCACTGGCGCCTGAAAGCCAGTATCCGCTTTGACGAATTTCAAACCGCTGCGCTGGATCATCAGATAAACTTCCAGATACACCTGGTCATCCTTCTGCTGAAAAGCGGCCGCATCCATGGTGAACAACGGTTGGGCTATCGAAAAGGTGCAGACGCCCAAAACCGCCAGAGTAAGCAGAACCAGCCCACCCCGGGCGAGGACTGTTTGGATTTTCATGACTCTCTCACAATTTGATTTTGATTCCCTCTACCTTCCTTGAAAAGGAAAGTCAAGGGAATCCATTAATTTAATTTCACGGGCACTACCTTGGACACGCCTTCTTCTTCCATGGTGATGCCCAGGAGTTGTTCCGCTTCGGTCATGGTCCTTTTGTTATGCGTGATTACCAGGAACTGGGTCTTCCCCGCGAAGTTCTTCAACATGCGGCAGAACCGTCCGGTATTTTCGTCATCCAGAGGCGCGTCCACTTCGTCCAGAATGCAGAAGGGGCTGGGCTTTTCCAAGTAGATGGCGAAGAGCAGGGATATGGCCGTGAGCGCTTTCTCGCCACCGGACAACAGGGTCAAACTGCCGATTCGTTTGCCGGGGGGCGCAGCTAATAGTTCGATACGAGATTCCAGGGGGTCATCCCCGGCTAAACGAATATCGGCGCTGCCGCCTTCGAAGATGTCCAGGAAGATTTTTTGCAAGTTGGAGCGAATACGCACAAACCCCGCCTCGAATCGTTCGCGGGCCTCTTTATTCAGCGCGGTTACAGTCTGCTGCAGGTCGGCCTCAGCCTGATCAAGATCCTTGAGTTGATTATTGAGGAAATCCACCCGCTCTTGAGCGACTTGATATTCTGCTTCGGCGGCCAGATTCAGCGGTTCCAACGATAGAATTTTACGTTCTAACTTGACGAGCACTTCGGGGTTGGGATCCTCGCCAACCAGACTCTCTGGATCAATCCCCTCAAGTTTGCGGCGCTCTTCACGCAAGGTCGCTTCGATTTCAACCGTCTGCAATTCTCCGTGATGAATGTCTCCGGAAACCTGCTCCAGGGAGACGCGCAGATCCCGAACCCGCGCGCTTTGGCTGCGCTGACTCTCCTGAAGCTCGCGGCGATGTAAATCGAAGTCATCCAATCTGCGTTTCAGTTCGTCCAGCGCCTGCGTCGCCTCGATAACTTTGACTCCCTGATCGCCCATTTCCTGTTCCAACTGCTCCCGGCGTATTTCCAACTGCTGATTCTCCGTTTCCAAATTGGAAGACCGATCGGCAAGCTCCTGACGACGATGCGTCAAACTGGTCAGGCGATCTCGCCCGCGGTTCAATTCGGCGCGAGCGCGTTCGCAATCTATCTGGATACCGGCAAGTGTCTGTGCGGCGACCTCGCGGCTTTCCATGGATTCTGCTTCCAAAGTTTCATGTCTCTGAAGATCAGTTTCCATGACGCGCAGCCGTTCGATGATCGAAGGTAGGTCGGGATCTTCGTTCGGGGCGGCTTCAGCCAGCTCCTCTAATTTTGCGGCAATCTCCTGGGCTTCGCGACGCAGTTGTTCCAAGAGCAGATTGGCGCTGCCGGCCTGTGCCTCGACCGCAAGTTTTTCACGAGCTTTAGCTTCTCTGGTTTGATCCACCTTGATCAAAGTCTCATTAGCGGATTGCAAGTCTTTGAGTGTATGGGTGAGGTCATTCTTTAGCGAGGCTAACTGGGATTGAAGCTCACGGTTAAGAGTCTCTGTCTCCTTTTCCTGGCGATTCAATTCCTTTAAGCGACTGGATAATCCCTGCACTCGAGGCGGCTCGTCACGGTTCGCTCCAACGATCCAAAGCCCCTGACCGTCTGTGAATTCTCCCTCTGGGGTGACGAGGAATACTTTGTGCTTCTTTGCCTGGGCCGCCAAATCCCGCAGTTTCTCACCTCCGGTGACCATGACGGTATGGCTGAGTAAGTGGCGCGCCCAGGCAGAGGCTCGCGTATTACCCGTCACTGCGGCAGCCAACGCCTCCCCACCGAAGTCGGCAATAAATCCACGTGTTCGATCATCGGGGCTATCAGGAGGATCACCCACGAGCAGAGCGGCTCGGCCTAAACCTTCCTTCGAAAGCAATCCCTGGAGCGCTTCAAATCGGTTGGTATCTTCCAAAACGCGAGAATAGATCATGCCTTGCAGCGACGTTTCTACAGCTTTTAGACAACGAACTTCCGCTACCAGCTCATCCAACAGTGTGGCGCTCAACGCGTCCGGAAACTTGGCCGCCAACGGTCCACCGGCGGAATAAAGCGGCGAACTTCGACGATGCAATTCCTGAAAATGCCGTATCTGAATTTGGATCTGGTTTCGTAGGGCGTTGTTTTGATCCAAATCGCGTTCCAATTGGCGGATGCGAACTCGTAATTCCTCGGTTGCCTGATCCAGGTCGGAGCATTTCTGGCGTGCGGATTGAGCCAGGGCGTCCTTTTGTTCCAGATCATTCTGGAGGATGCCGATTTCGCTACGCCGTGAAACCAATCGAGTTTCCAAATCTTGTATCCGTACTGCCAGATCGGCGCACCGATCTTCTAACGACTTGATCTGTACGGCGCGTCGTTCGAGAGTGCGGATGGCCTGCGTTTCCTGGTCGCGAAGAACTGCTATTCCCGCTCGCCCACTCTGCGTGGCCTGCCGCAGAGTGCGAAATCGTTCGTCCGCTTGATCGAAAGTAGTTTGGGCCTCCATCAGGTGAACTTCCAGCGAGGGGAGAGCGTTTTGTCGTTCTTGCAGGGCTCCCTCAGCCTCTTGGATTTGTGTCTGAAGTGGTTTTAATTCGGCGCTGATGAGAGTCTGTTCTTCGCGATTTCTCCCCAGGCGCCACAAGGTGGTGCGATGCTCTTCTTCCATCTTCGCCTTGTGACCGGCTAACTCCTGATACTCCGCTTGGGCAATCGCCGCCCGGTCGGCGTACTGACTGCGCTCCTCTTCCAGTTGCAGGGCTTCGGTTTCCAGGCGGATCAGGCCGGCTTCAGCCCCGGAAAGTTCTCCGGAAACGGCTTCCATGCGCTCGCGGAATTCAACCAGAGAGCCGGATAGGGGCGCTAACTTTGATTCCAGGTCTTTAGCCGTTGCCAGGGTGATGGCCGAACGCACTCGGCGGGCTTTATCCTGCAAGCGTTTGTAGGATTGCACTCGAGTCATCTGCCGGTGCAATGCTTTGGCTTGAGTTTCGACTTCGGAGAGAATATCCGTTGCCCGTTCGCGATCCAGACGGGCGTCCGACAGTTTGCGCAGCGCTTCCTTGCGCCGAGCTTTGTAGCGGGTAATGCCGATGGCCTCATCCAAAAGGCGGCGCATCTCGTCGGGGCTGCCTGAAAGGATGTCCTCCACCATCTTGAGCTCGATGATACTGTAGGATTCGGCGCTGATCCCCGTACCGGTAAACAGGTCTACGACATCGCGCAACCGGCAGACGTTTTTGTTGAGCAGATATTCCGATTTGCCGGAACGGTACAACCTCCGGGTAACGGTGACCTCCTCATATTCCACCGGCAGAGCGCCGTCGGTGTCGTGCAACGTCAGGCTGATTTCAGCCATGCCTAAGGGGCGGCGTTTGCCGGTGCCACCGAAAATGACGTTTTCCATCCGCTCGGAGCGCAGCGCGGCCTCACGCTGTTCGCCCAATACCCAGCGCACGGCATCCACCAGATTGCTCTTGCCGCAGCCATTCGGCCCCACGATGGCCGTCAGGCCGGGCTGAAAGTTGATTCTGCTGCGGTTCGCGAAAGATTTGAACCCGAAGAGGTCAATGGAAGAAAGGTACATTTTTTTATTTGATTAAGGAGTGTAATGAGCCGTCTGGTATCTTGTGTTGTTTGATGGGGGGCCGGATACCGATTTGATTCATGAACCTTCCTATGGTGCGGTCTCCCTTACTCTGATAACACTCAACCCTGTAAATCGGATTTGCCGGGTTCGCTTTCCGGATTGGGGAGGTCACTCGATTTGGCGTCAGGCCGATAAGGTGATCGAGAAGCACGCGGGGTAGCGTCATCATTGATTTCGCGGCGAATTTCGTCCAGGTTCAGTTCGCGCTGAAATTCGCGGCTGGCATTTTGGATCTTGCGCGTCCACTTACCCAAGGTGCGCGCGACCTCCTGCAGACCCTTGCCTCCAAAAAGGATGAAGACCACAATGAGAATAACAAATATTTCACCGCTGCTCGGCATGGGCAAATGTCCTTTGGCGATACAGGCGAGGATAGGTACTGATGCTGAGGGAGATTTCTGACAGCACGGAATAGCTATCCCCCACGCTTTTTCAAACTCAATGACGCGATAAAAATACTGAGCTCATAAAGAATGAGCATGGGCACCGCAAGCATGGTCATAGTAAAGACGTCCGGCGGCGAGAGAATGGCTGCGATTACTAGGTTGATGATGATGGCATAGCGTCTTTTGCGGCGAAAGGTTTCCGGCGCCACAATGCCCAGACGAATCAGGAAATAGATCACTAACGGCAGTTCAAATACGACCCCAAAAGCTAACATGAGTTGAGTTATAAAAGTGATATAACTGCCGAAGGACCAGACATTTTGAATCCGACCGGCGCCAAAGGAGAGGAAGAAATTTGTGGCGTAAGGCAGGACGAAGAAAGAGAAAACAATGCCGGCCAGAAAACATAGAGTGGAGGTCACTACGACGGGAATGATTAAGCGCCTCTCTTTGGGGTAAAGCCCCGGCGCTATAAACCGCCAGAATTGATAGAGCACTCCCGGCGCGCCCAAGATCAACCCGCCGACCAGCGCTAACTTAAGACTAACCACGAAACCTTCAGTCGGTTTCAGATAAGCCAGGGGCGTCACTTCTTCGGGGAAGAAACTGTCAATCAGAAAAGTTTGAACTCTGGAAACAAAAAAAGAGGCGATAGCGAAGCCTGCGACCACGAACAGAACTGCCAGAATCAGTCGTTTGCGCAGCTCCTCCAGGTGATTCCAAAAAGTCATCGCCGCTGGTTCGCCGGATCCATCGGGAGGTGGATTAGGATTTGCCGACATAGACCTTTTCAAAGCCCTGATACCGACTGTGCAACGCTAAGGAAAAGCAGTTGTCCGTCAATGCCGCCCAGCCGCTGGTTCATGCGACGCTCCGGGTGCGGCATCATCCCAATGACGTTACCTTGAGCATTACACAAACCGGCGATGGCGTTGGTTGAACCGTTGGGATTGGCTTCCGAGGCAGCTTGCCCGCAAACGTCACAGTACCGGAACAACACCTGCTTGGCCGCTTCCAGTTCCTCCAGAATCTGTGGTGGAGCGTAATAGCGACCCTGACCGTGGGCAATGGGCATTTCGATGATCTGGCCGAGGAGGAATTGGCGGGTGAACATAGTGTCCGTGCGTTGCACAGCCAATCGGACGAGTCCGTGCGCAAAACGCAAGGATTCGTTGCGCAACAGTGCGCCTGGCAACAGGCCTATCTCAGTGAGAATTTGGAAGCCATTGCAGATTCCGATCACCGGCCGGCCTTGACGAGCGTGTTCCACGACCGATTCCATAATCGGAGAAAAGCGAGCTATAGCTCCGGCGCGCAGATAGTCGCCGTGAGCGAATCCCCCCGGTAATACCACGACATCGCTGCCTTCCAGGTCACGCTGGCGATGCCAAATGAAACGAACGTTTTGACCCAGTTCCTTCTTCAGCCCCCAATAGACGTCATGATCGCAATTGGATCCGGGAAAAACCACAATACCAAAAGTCACATCAAGTCTCGCTAATCTCGATTTTGAAGGTTTCCACGTTGATATTCGCCAGTAGACGCCGGCACATCTCCTCTATGCGCTGGCGATTTTCCGGAGAACCGCTGCCTTTCAACTCCATGGTCACGAAGCGTCCAATACGCACTTCGGATACTTCCTGATAGCCCAAGTCATGCAGCGCGCTGGCTACCGCTTTGCCCTGCGGATCCAGGATGTCGGGTTTGGGAGTGATATAGATGCGAGCGGTCATGTTGGATATTTCGTGCAGTTAAGGTTTAAACTCAATCTCTTCGGAGTCCAATTCGTCCTCAGCTTCAACCGGAGCCAATCGAAACATAGCGATAGTGATTCCCCGCAGCAGGTAAAGGCACATTAGTGGAAAGAAAACCAGGGACGGTTTGAGGGCAATCAGGCTTATGAGTCCAAGAATAATGAGCAACCTGAAGGGCTTATGTAATGTATCCCGTATACTTAAGCGCGGCATCGCATCATAAGGAATATGACTGATCATCAGGAAGGCTAAAAATAGGGTTAGTGGAATCAAGAGTATCTCCGGAGGTACTTCGCCCCACAAAGTGTGGCTAAACAGAATAAATGTCGCAAGAGTAACAGCCTGCATAGGGATGGGCAAACCCTGAAAAAATGGATTTTTCTCCCCGACACTGGCGGTTAAATTGAATCGCGCCAGCCGAATTACTCCAAAGACCAGTGGGAAAGATGATAACAGCACTCCTAGAAATCCGAACTTATGAAAGGAAGTTACCCAAAGCAGAACCGAAGGCGCTAGCCCGAAGGAAATGGCGTCGCACAGGCTGTCCATCTCCACGCCGAGTTCAGAGGAGGATTTAATGAACCTTGCCAGCTTACCATCCAGGCCGTCACAGATTGAAGCAATCATAATGAACCAGCAAGCTGTCAGGTAATTTCCTTCAACCAACTGGATTATGGCCCAGAAGCCGAAGAAAAGATTCATTCCTGTCAGTAGATTGGGTAACCAGTTCATGTCACGCCTCTTCATGGAATACTCCGATTATCGTCTCGCCGGCGCGCACCATTTGTCCCTTTCGGGCGCGTATTTCACAGTTCACCGGCAGGTATAGGTCTACCCGAGACCCGAAACGAATCATGCCGTAACGCTCACCAGTAGCAACTCTCTGGCCTTCCTGCACATGGCAGACGATACGTCGTGCCAACCATCCGGCGATCTGTACGCACCCGACTGATCCATAGGGGGTGTCAATTAACAGGTATTGCCGCTCATTGTCCAAGCTGGCTTTGCTCTTGAATGCAGCGGCGAATTTGCCATTGTGGTGTAGCACCTGTCTCACCATACCCCCTGCGGGGATACGGTTGACATGCACGCTGAAAGGCGACATAAAAATCGAAACTTTGCGTGCCGCAAAAGCATGGACCGCCCCGGCTTCAACCAGTGCGATTTCAATGATCTCCCCATCAGCAGCGGCAACTACTATGCCAGCTTGAGGGGGCGTTTTACGCACAGGATCGCGGAAGAACCACAGCGAAAAAGCCAGGGGCAACATTCCGAGGATGGCCAACCAGGCGCCGGGACTGCGATTGACCCAGATTACTACGCTGACGCAAGTAATTGCCAATAGCGCAGTAATCAGTAGAATAGACTTACCTTCCGGCGCCATGCCCATCATGAGTTGACAATCCGGTCGCGCAATTCCGCGTAGGCTTTTTCCACACCGCCCATGTCGTGGCGGAAGCGATCTTTATCCAGTTTTTTGTGCGTGCGCTTGTCCCAAATACGGCAGGTATCAGGGCTGATCTCATCACCCAGATTGATCTCCAGGCCGCGCTTGCCAAATTCCATTTTGAAATCCACGAGTATCAAATTGCGACGATCGAAGAAGGATTTTAAGATGGCGTTGACTTTGGCGGCGATGCGGCTGATCGCATGCATCTCTTCCGGATTGGCATGACCGAAAGCATAAGCGTGATATTCGTTGATCATAGGATCATGGAGTTTATCATCTTTCAGATAATGCTCCAGTACCGGGTATTCCATGATCGTGCCTTCGGGGATATTGTAGCGGGCGCAGAGGCTGCCGGCGGCTACGTTGCGCATGACAATTTCGATGGGGATGATTTCCAGCTTACGCACCAACATCTCCGTGGAAGAGAGTTTCTCCACGAAATGGGTGGGGATGTGGTAGTTCTCCAGGTATTCGAAGAGGAAGGAAGAAATGGCGTTGTTGATTTCTCCCTTGTGCGGAATGACACCCTTCTTGGTTCCATTAAAAGCCGTGGCGTCATCCTTAAATTCCTGGATAAGGTACCCCTCTTCGGAACTCAGGTACATCTTCTTGGCTTTACCTTCGTAAAGTAGTTCCTTCTTCTGCAAGGTAATTTCCCCTGTAATTAGGTGGATGATGGCATTATTCAGGTTCACTATAAGTCAGACCCAGGCGCGCGAAAATGGCGTCCACCTGTTTCAGATTTTTCTCCAGGTCAAAACAGTCGGCGAGTTCGGAGTCGGCGAGATACTTACGCACCTCTTCGTCCTCCTTCAACAGACCTTGAAATTCCTGCGTCGTTTCCTGAGATTGCATAGCCAGACGCTGCACCAGACGATACGCTTCTTCTCGTACCAGTCCTTTTTCGATCAGAGCCAATAAGACGCCCTGTGAATACATAGCGCCGCGAGTGGCGCCTAAATTGGCAGCCATGACTTCGGGTCGAACCACCAGATTCTGCAGCACCCCCTGGAATTTCTTCAGCATATAATGAAGGGCCAGGGCGCTGTCCGGCAGAATGACTCGTTCCGCGGAAGAGTGTGAAATGTCCCGTTCGTGCCATAAGGCTACGCTCTCCAGAGCGGTGACGGCATAGCCGCGCAGCAATCGAGCCATACCGCAAATCCTTTCGCAAACGATGGGATTGCGTTTATGCGGCATGGCTGAGGAACCCTTCTGGCGGCTGGAAAAACCTTCCTGAACTTCGTTGACTTCAGTGCGGTGCAAGTGGCGGATTTCCTGGGCGAATTTCTCCAAGGACGATCCGATCAGGGCTAAAGTTAAGAGCCAATGAGCATGGCGGTCGCGCGCGACGATCTGAGTAGCAACCGGTTCCGGGGTCAAGCCCAGATCGCGGCAAACATCCTCTTCGATCATCGGATCCAGGTAGGCAAACGTTCCGACGGCGCCCGATACTTTGCCTACAGCCACATTAATCACGGCAACTTCCAGACGCTGTTGATGGCGCAAAATTTCGCTGTACCATGAAGCTAACTTCAAGCCGAAAGTGATAGGCTCCGCATGCACGCCGTGAGTGCGGCCAATCATGGTGGTATCCTTATACTGTACCGCCATCTTGCCGAGAGTTTGGCGCACCTGGCGAAGATCGTCCAGTAAAAGTTGCCCGGTTTTCTTCAATTGCAGCGCTGTTGCGGTGTCTAAAACGTCCGAAGAGGTCATTCCACGGTGAATATAAACAGCTTCCGGACCGACGAATTCTCCCACCGAAGTCAAAAATGCTATGACGTCGTGCTGGACTTCTGCCTCGATCTCCTCGATGCGCTTGGGATCGAAACCGGCCTTTTCCTTTATGACCTTGTAGGCTTCCGAAGGGATGAGACCCAGCTTGGCCATGGCTCGGCAGGCAGCCAGTTCCACATTCAACCAGGCGGAGTAGCGGGCTTCATCAGACCAGATGGCGGCCATATCGGGAAGTGTGTAACGTTGAATCATAAACCTATCAACCTAAGACTATTGATGGGAGATTATCGCGGCATCTCTGCTAATTTTAAATTCAAGGAGATTTGTTTGGCGTCGCGTTGCACAGTGAATTTCAACAGATCACCCACGCGCAGATCCTCGTTTTCGAGATAGGAGCGCACGGAGTTGTAATTCTGGACTGGCTGTTGATTGACGGCCAGGATGACGTCGCCCACCTGGAACCCGGCTCTTTCTCCGGGGCTGGATGGTTCCACATCGGTAACAATGACGCCGTCGGTGTTCTCCAGATTCATGGACAGGGCTATCATTTTATCGAGATTTTGGATTGATAATCCTGTCCAGTAGTTGCGGTTGACGCCGCCGCTGGATTTTAGTTCATCTACGATTTTCTTGATGCGATTGATGGGAATGGCGAATCCAATGCCCACCGACCCGCCGCCGCCTTCCGTCCAGATAAAGGTGTTCATGCCGATGATCTGGCTTTCGGAGTTGACCAGCGGCCCACCGGAATTGCCGCGATTAATGGCGGCATCGGTCTGCAGCATGTCTTTATAGATGCGGCCTTCGGCAGTGCGCGTAAAGTCGCGGTTGGTGGCCGAAATGACCCCCACCGTCACCGAGGGTTGATCGCCGAATTTGAACAGACCAAAAGGATTCCCCAACGCGATCGCCCATTCACCGATTAAAATACTGTCGGAATTCCCCATATCTATAAAGGGCAGATTGACGCCATCTATTTTAAGCAGGGCGATATCGCTATAGTAATCGGCGCCGATCACCTGGGCGGTATATTTCTCACCTGAGGTCATCGTAGCGACGATCTCAGTGGCATTGTGGACCACGTGCTCGTTGGTGATGACATAACCGTCCGCGCTAATGATAAAACCCGATCCTAAATTTTCGACGGGTTTGAAATAGACCCGTTCGGGAAATAGACTGCGCCAGATGGGATCATCCAGCCAAAAAGGATTGCCGGATCGGAATTCTCGTACTTGGGTCACATTGATTCCCAGCACGGCGGGGGATACTTTCTGGATGGCCAAGGTAATGGCATTACGCCGGCCCTGGTGGAGCTGCTCAGTGGTTTCTTCACGGGTAGACAGCGGATTTTGCGCCAGCTCCAAGCCGGCTGTCTGAGTTTGTGCCTCCAGCGAGTCAATGGCGGCCTCTGCCGGCGTCGGATGCAAGCTCGCGTATTCGCGAAATCCGAGCACAGCGACCGCACCCAGGAGAAAGCCCAGCAACATTTCGCGCCAATATTTCACTTCGTCTTTCCGACCTTATCCCAATCCTTGAGGAATTTTTCCATCCCGAGATCCGTCAGGGGATGCTTGGCCAACTGTTCGATGACTTTATAAGGCATGGTCACCACATCGGCGCCGATCATGGCCGCTTCCACCACGTGAATGGGGTGACGCACCGAAGCCACGAGCACCTCAGTGCCGAAATCATAATTACGGTAAATCGTAACGATCTGCTCGATCAAATCCATGCCGGTAATGCTGATGTCATCCAGACGACCTACAAACGGGCTGACAAAGGTAGCTCCGGCTTTGGCCGCCAAAATCGCCTGTGTGGGGGAAAAAACCAAGGTTACGTTGGTTTTAATGCCTTCACTCGACAGGTGATGGCAGGCTTTCAGACCCTCGATCGTCATGGGACACTTTATCGTGATGTTCTCGTGGATCTTGGCCAACACGTGGGCTTCAGCCAGCATCCCCGACGCATCCAAGGAAACGACTTCAGCGGAAATAGGGCCATCCACGATGGAACAGATCTCGCGCAGCAGACTGTGGAAATCACCCTTTTCTTTGGCGACCAGGCTGGGATTAGTGGTTACGCCGTCCAGCAAGCCCATAGAAGCAGCCTGGCGGATTTCCTGGATATTTGCGGTATCAATGAAGAATTTCATGGAATCCTCGGTTGTTGATAGGGATAATCCTCGTACCCCACTTGCATCAGACAAAGTCCTCGAGCGGGCGCGTTGTAAATCAGATTGGGCTTGCGGGGGTTATCTAACAAACCCGTAAATTCCCCCAGATCGAACCGGTCGCGACCGACGTCCACCATGGCGCCGACCAAACCGCGCACCATGTGCCGAACGAAACGGTTCGCTACAATGTGAAACCTCCACTCCTCCGGCGAAAGTTCCCATCCGGCAGCATATACGATACAGCTTGCACCGTGCCGAATATCCCCTTCACCCACGCGGCAGCAGGAAAAAGAGGTGAAATCATGCGCGCCAATGAGATAATGCGCCGCTTGTTGCAAAACCTCTGATCGCAAGCGATATTTTGGGAACCAGCCCAATTGCCGTTCCACCGCCCGTGGCCGCTTGAATACGCGGTAGCGATACCAACGCCATTTAGCCAGGTGGCGAGAGTGAAAATCGGCGGCAGCTTTTTGAATATTGAAGATCCTGACATCCTGCGGAAGCTGACCATTCAATGCCAACTGTAATTTCGATGGATCTAATTTCGGGGGAGCATCAAAATGGGCCGTTTGTCCCAGCGCGTGGACGCCGGCGTCAGTGCGCCCGGCGCCATTTACCCTGATTAAATGCCCGAAAATCCGCTCCAGAGCTGTTTCTAAGATCTCCTGAACAGTGCGAACTCCAGGTTGCCATTGCCAACCCGCAAACTCGGTGCCATCATATTCAACGTTAAAGCGATAGCGTTGATCAAGCATTTCACCGCCAGATCCAAAAGCCTACCGCCACTGAACAAGCAACTCCCAAGGCGGCAAAATCCCGCCCCAGAAGCCGCATTTCAGTCATCCGAGTGCGGCTTTTCCCGCCGCGGTAGGCACGAGCTTCCAAGGCCAGCGCCAGATCGTCAGCGCGTTTCTGCGCTCCGGCGAACATCGGGATGATCAAAGGCAACAGCCTGTGGAGGCGCTTGATCCAATTAAAACCTATGCCCTCAAGATCAGACCCCCGTGAAATCTGCGCCCGGCGAACCTTCTCGCCTTCCTCCAGGAGCACGGGAATGAATCGTAACGCCAGAGCAAGAGTTAAGGCCCATTCGCCAATAGGAAGGCCAAATCTCGAAAGCGGTCGCAGCAATCTTTCCAGGCTGTCAGTTATATCCTGGGCTGTGGTCAGCATCAGCAACAGACTAAAGAGAGAAATCAAGGAGGCTATGCGAATAGTGAACAACACGCCGGCCAACATTCCTTCCCCACTGACCAGACCGCCCAAAATCGGAAGGTGAATGATCTTTTCGCCCAGGCCAAAGAGCAGGTGAATTAAAAATGTAATCAAATATAGCCAGCTATAATTTTTCATATTCAAAAGAAAAACCATCACAGGAATATGGGCCAGTGGGTAGAAAGCAACTGTCAGGGCAAGAAAAATTACTATGGCCAGCACGTCATGAACCGCAAAAATCGCCACGATCAGGATACCGGCGCATATTAGTCGAGTCCGCGGGTCCAATTTATGGAGCAGCGAATCACCTTCCTGGAATTTTCCCATTAAAATGGGCTGCATGCCGTCCAACCGATGCTTAAACTATAATAATAATAAAAATTACGATCTAAGTCAATGGTAATTGCGCTATAAATACATCAGGGCGGTTAATTCACCGCCCTGCGCGTTTTACTTAATCATCCCCAAAGGCATTGATCAAATCATCATCGTCACGGGCTGTCCACCCCGGTGGAGCCCCTCGTTCGTTGACTTTATCAATCCTGGGTTGGTTCAGCTGCATTTTAGAGCTGAGCCATTCCCAGAATTCCGTTGAAGTCATCCATTCAATTCCACAAATACGTGCGTAATTGCCGATATCCTTGCGGTCGGAGCTGACAATCACCAAGTCGCGACGGTCGGTGTTGGCGGCAATCACATAGCGCATATAATGGTCAGCGGACGGAGCCGCGAAAATGACTTTCAGACCGGGTCGCTGTTCACTGCTGCCGGTGGAACGCGGACCGTCAAAAACAACCGTGATCTTATTCCCTCGACCGGCTGTCATGGAGATCAACCGATTGATCAAATGTTCCCGACGACCTTCCAGATCCAAGGTTTCTTGAGTGAGTTCGGGGATCTGGTGCAGCAAATTATAGCCATCAATCAGATATAACCGACTCACCGTGATTACCCTTCCAGCAGCGGTTTGATCAAACCTTCGAACGTCGCCTTGTCGGCGGATCCGACTATATGCTTCTGGATCGCGCCGTTTTTCCCGATAATAAACGTGAAGGGGATGGCGCCCTGTTGATCCGCCGGTAGAAACTGCTGATAAGTTTCATAGGTTTCTTCGGTGGACATGAAGATGGGATAATTGATCCCATTTTGGCTGATGAATGGCTTGACCACCGACCAACCTTCTTGATCCACCGCAATGCCCACGATTTGCAGGCCCTGGGAGCCGTATTGCTTCTGCAGTTCGATAAAATCGGGGATTTCACGCCGACAGGGCGGACACCAGGTCGCCCAAAAATTAAGGACTATGACTTTGCCTTTATAATCCGCCAGAGACTGCTTGACTCCAGCCGCGTTTTCAAGGATGAAAACCGGAGCAATTTTCTCAATCTGCTGAGGTGTGGAAGCGGTCTGTGCGGAGGTTTCAGACGCGCCGGTCTTTCCGGCTTCTGCCTGTTTCTTGCCGGAACAAGATACCAAAATGATAATCGCGATCAGGGCAATGAAGGGCCGAAGGAACGATGTCATGATTTTATCCTTTCGAGTGAATAGCAATCTTTTCTTTGATTTTTGGTTTGGGAACTAATCCGACGATACGATCAACTACTTTGCCGCCGTGGAAAAACAGCACTTGAGGCACTGAAATAACGGCATAGCTTTGAGCAATGGCGGGGTTTTCCCCTACATCAACGTAACCGATCTTGACAGAATCACCCAGTTCTGCGGCCAGTTCATCCATAATGGGGTGCAGTTTCTTACATGGCCCGCACCAGGTGGCGCCGAAATCTATGACCACCAAACGGTCGCTGTTTATCACTTCCGTCTCGAATTGGGATTCTGCGATCTTGGTTACTTGCGACATATTCACCTCTTTGTTGGTTTCGAGTTGTGAATTTAAGGTCCACCTTGGGACACAACCGCCAGTGCCACTAAAGTTTCGGCGGAACGGTTTTCAATCGTATAGGACTGGCCACTTTGTATAACGATCAGATCACCCGGTTGAATGGGCTTGGTTTGTCCGCCGACCATCATGACTCCGCGACCGGCGATGATGTACAGCATCTCATCTTGACCAGCCGTGTATGTCCCGCTGAATTTCGAGCGCACTTGCACCAGTGTGGCGGTGGATCCGTCCACCCGGGCGATAGGCAGGTTGGCGATATCCCGATCATAGGGTAGCGGGTTATCTTGCAGCAGCTTGAACAAGTTGCCCTGAAAAGCTGACGAATCCGCCAGCGGTGCAACGAGGGGTTGCGCCCCGACAAGCAGAGTGAAACTTAAACATAGCGAGAGCAACAGGCAAATGCGAAGTATCGGCATTGGATTACCCCATGAAATCATTTAAATCCTCGAGTCAGTAGATTCAGACCGGGGATGGAAAAAATGCTTGGTCTCTACTTCACACGATCCATGATCTGCGCCACTTCTGCCGCTTCCTTGAACCCGGTGAACCGCTCCAATTCGCGACCGTCAGGCGCGAAGAAAATAACCGTGGGCATACCCGCCACATTGTATTTCTTGATCATTTCCTTGGACCAGTCGTTCTGCTTGGTGAAGTCCATCTTCAAGCTGATGAATCCTGCCGCACGGGCGATGATTTCCGGCTGATTGTAGGTTTTATAATCCAGTTCTTTGCAGGCGGCGCACCAGTCGGCATAGAAGTCCATCATCAAAGGCATGCCCTCCACAGCAGCGCGAGCAAAGGCGCCGGGTTCATCGTTAACGATCCACTCCGGGCCTGTGTGAGCGGCAGGTTGAGACGCCTGCCCTGTCAATCCAGTGGTTGAGGCCAAAGACCAGCCGGATACCTGCGCCAATCCCAAGATGAAGAAAAACAGGCCGGTGACCACGCTGAGTATTCCAATCCATTTGCCAATCGTCCATTTCCAGGAGTGGGGTTCGCTGAAAGGCTTGAACGCGCCGATATAGGTTCCCAACAGAGTCAGATAGGCTCCCCAAAGCAGTGGCATGACGCTCTTAGGGAGAATAAATCCTGCGAAAAAAACTGCCGTCCCCCACAAAAGCCAGCCGAAGAAATGCTTAACATTTTCCATCCACTGGCCGGCTTGCGGCAACGCCGTTAAAGCTCCCGCGAAGGTGCCAATCACAATGAACAGCATACCCATGCCCAATGAGTAGCTGAACAGCAACCCGAAACCCACCAATACCGAACCGGTCTTCGCCACCCAAGTCAGCAGAGCGACGAGGATAGGGCCCACGCAAGGCGCAGCGATCAGTCCGGAGGCAGCCCCCATGAACATGGCGCCGACAGCGCCCTTCTTCTTACCGCCCTGAAGTTTTCCCTGCCAACTGGCGGGAAGCTGCAAATCGAACGCCCCCATCATGGAAGCTCCCATGGCGATGAAGATGAAGATCAATACGCCATAGACGATGGGGTTTTGAGTCAGCCCGCCGAACACTCCGCCGGAAAGAGCGGCAATGATCCCCAGGCAGGAATACATGATGGCCAATCCCAGCACGAAGAACAACGAGAGGAAAAAGCCGCTGAATTTACTCCCCTGGGCTCTTCCACCAATATAACTGATGGTGATGGGGATGATGGGATAAACGCACGGCGTGAAACTGGACAGGATACCGCCGATAAACACTAGAAACAGAGCCGCGAACGAGCCTTTGGCCAGAGCGCTTTCCAGGGAACCGAGCAAGCCGGGATTCGAAGAGCTTATGGCGGTTGGTTTATTGGATTCTTGAGGAGGTTCGGTGGTAGCATTAGAAGTAAGCGGAGAACTCGCTTCACTGATCGTCAAGACCAAAGTGACTTCTTTCTCCACAGGCATGAAACACTGATATGCGCCGGTCTCGGTGCAGATCTGGTAGCTGACCAACGCTTTCAGAGTGCGTGCACCGGAGGTTGCATCTTTCGAGGCGGTTACACTTGATTTTACTGCGACTTCCGGACCAAAAACCTCCTCGGCCTTAACCATGTGGCCTTTGGGGAAGGCCGGCGCTGCAAATTCCAATCCCTGAATCGTCGTGTCGAATTCCACCCAGAAGTTGCCGCTTTCCAGCGATGCGATATGGTAACCTTCCGGCATCTTGAAGATCACAGTTAAATCGGTGGACCGGCCAGCCGGCAGGCTATCGGCAGAAGCCGACAACTCCACACTGACATCTTTGGCGGGATCGAAAGCGGCTTGAACGGAAAATGATTGAGTAACCAACAGGGCTATTACTAGCACCAGAGATGCCAAGGGGTGGTTAGTCGTCATATCGGAAGATGTCCCTGGGAGCGCTCATGGAAGGATCAGGCGCGGGCAAATTATAGATCTGTGTCTGTACAATTATAGGTTTCATATCCGCGACTCCGGTTACCTTCTCCTTCCACTCGGCAACCTCGGCGCTGTCGGTGAAATCACCTAATTGGATTTTATACAAACTATCGCTGTAGATTACGTGCACTCGAATTTGGGGAAATAAGCAGGTCAGGTTGCGGCCCGATTTCATCGCCTGCCTCTGATCAGCTAACGCATAAACCTGCAATCTGTATCCTGAGACTTTAGGCTGCGGAGGCAAAGAGTCCGACGGAACGGGGAGGTAATCCGCGACCACTGCCGCTCTTTTTGACCAATGCTTGAAAGCTCGACTGTGCAGGTATTCTGTGGCTGAAACTGAATCGGAAAAATCCCCGACACGCACCTGCCAAGATTCCCCTTCTTGCCGGAGGTGAACTTTCGTGGACAACTTAGACTGCAACTGTCGCTTTAAGCAATCGGCCTTTTCCTGCGAATTGAACGCGCTAAGTTCAATTCGATAACCGGGAACCAGAATCGGGAAGTCGTCTAATGGGATCTCCTGCCCGTTAATTGGATGCAGCACCTGGCAAAAAGTAGCGGAAGCAAGACAAATGACAATTAAAAACTGACAAATGCCTACGCACCGAAATGTAAACATTACGATTCCAACCTCTTCTTTTGCTCGATCAACCAACTTAGGGCTTCAAACGGAGTCATCCGCTCGGGATCTATCTTCTTCAGCGCTTCTTCCAGAGGCGAGCCCGGGCGAATGAACAGGCTCAGTTGCGACTCTTCGGGACGTCGCGGGGCTTTGGGGCCTTTCCTGCCTCGCAAACTTTGCCGTTCAGTGGACAGTTCCCTGATCTCCAAATCGGCCAGAATCTCCTTGGCGCGTTCGATCAGATCCGGCGGCAGACCGGCCAACCGCGCCACCTGAATTCCGTAAGAGGCTCCGGCAGCCCCCGGCAAAATCTTTCGCAGGAAGGAGATTTCATCTCCCCATTGCTTGACGGCTACATTCAAATTTTTGACGCCATCGTAGTGACGCTCCAGTTCCGTCAGTTCGTGATAATGGGTTGCGAATAACGTTCGGGCTTGCAAGCGAGGATTGGTTTCCATGTACTCGACTAATGACCAGGCCAAGGACATGCCGTCGAAAGTGGAAGTGCCGCGGCCAATCTCATCTAAGAGCACCAGGCTGCGGCCAGTGGCGTTGTGCAGAATGTTGGCGGCTTCGTGCATCTCCATCAGGAAGGTGGATTCTCCGCCAGCCAGATTATCCTGGGCGCCAACGCGAGTGAAGATGCGATCCACAAGACCAATTTTGGCCACTTGGGCCGGTACGAAGCAACCGGCTTGAGCCATCAGCACAATCAGCCCAATCTGGCGAAGATAGGTGGATTTGCCCGCCATATTGGGTCCGGTGACCAAGAGGAACCGGTTGGTTGAGCGATCCAAAACCAAGTCGTTAGGCACGAACCGGTCACCCGCCGGCAACAGTTTTTCCACCACCGGGTGGCGTCCATCAACGATATGGATCTCCTCCCCATCGTCTACCAGCGGGCGGCTGTAATTTTCCTGAGTAGATACCACGGCGAAAGAGTGCAACACGTCCAACTCCGCCAGTAGAGCAGCATTGGTTTGGACATCGCCGCAACGAGTCAGGACACGCTGGCGC
>JAGVQJ010000138.1 GCA_020051775.1 Calditrichota bacterium
AAGAACTGGAATTCAGATACAATCATAAAACCCAGGATATCTTCCCGTTAGTGACTGAATACCTCTGTAATTTGAGGCCAAAACGTTGCTAATCACCTAAATCTTATAATAATAATCCTTCTGGAGGAATATAATGCGCGAAATAATTCTTCGTCATGGAGAAGATGGTTACTGGGTTGTGGAATGCCCCAGTTTACCAGGGTGTATCAGCCAGGGGAAGACAAAGGAAGATGCGATTGCCAATATAAAAGAAGCGATTAAGGGATATATTGCGGCGCTTGAGGAAGATGGGTTGCCTATCCCTGATGAACACTTTGACACTCAAGTAATCGTAGTATGACCAGACTGCCAAGAATTTCCGGTCGTGAATGCCTGAAAGCTTTGCAACGCATCGGATATTATCTTAAAAGGCAGGAAGGCAGCCACATGATTGTGAGACGGGACAATCCATTTAGCCAGGTAGTGATCCCTGATCATAAAGAATTGGATCGAGGCACTCTTCACTCGATCATTTGCCAAGCTAATCTTGGCTTGGAAGAATTTCGAGAATTGCTCCAATAGTTGTTTAAAAAAGTGAATTCTCAATAAAGGATGAAAGTATGAAAACCGTACGCGCCGACCAAATATCCGACGCCGTGGCCAAACTGTGCATGGACGCCAACTATAATTTGGGTCCCGACGTCATGCAAGCTTTGAAAGACTTCCGCGACCGGGAGGAATCCCCGGTGGGGAAAGAGTTGTTGGATCAGTGCATCGTGAACGCCGAGATTGCGCATAAGGACCAGGTGCCCATCTGCCAGGACACCGGTTTCGCCGTCTTCTTCGTGGAACTGGGCGACCAGGTGATCGTCGAAGGCAACCTCATGGCCGCCATCACCGACGGCGTGCGCCGAGGCTACAAGGACGGCTTCCTGCGCAAATCCATCGTGGAAGATCCGTTGCGCCGCAAGAATACCGGCGACAACACGCCGCCGGTCGTCTGGATTGACGTAGTGCCCGGCTACAATTTGAAGATCATCATCGCGCCTAAAGGCGGCGGGTCGGAGAATATGTCCGAAGTGAAGATGCTGAAACCTTCCGACGGTGAAAAGGGTGTGAAGGACTTCGTGGTAGATCGGGTAAAGCGCTCAGGGAGCAATCCCTGCCCGCCGGTGATCGTAGGCGTGGGCATCGGCGGCACCTATGACAAGTGCGCTCAATTGTCAAAAAAAGCTTTGCTTCGCGAGATCGGCTCAAAGCACGTCGATCCCTACTATGCAGCGATGGAAGAGGAGCTGCTGACACGGATCAACGACCTGGGCATCGGCCCACAAGGTTTGGGAGGTCGTACCACGGCGTTGGCAGTGTTCGTCGAAGCACACCCCTGCCACATCGCCAGCCTGCCCGCGGCGGTGAACATCCAGTGCCACGCCGCGAGGCACAAGAGCGCGGTGTTATAAGACGGAAATTACTAATGAAAAACATGACGATACCCTCGCAGAAAATAGCCGATTTCTGCCGATTGTATCATATCCGCAAATTAGCCCTTTTTGGGTCAATTCTACGGGATGATTTCAGTCCGGTCAGTGATGTGGATGTTCTCGTAGAATTCGACCCGGAGCACATTCCCGGATTGGAGTTCTTTAGAATGCAGGATGAGCTTTCAGCCATTATCAAGCGTTCTGTGGATCTACATACTCCTAAATCTCTTAGCCGATTTTTCCGGGATCAGGTCATAGCGGAGGCAGAGTTGGTTTATGAAGAATGAGGATAGAGTCCGACTACTCCACATGCTGGATGCCGCCCAGAAGATTGTAACCTTTACCGAAAATAAAAGCCGCCAAGAATTGGAAAACGATGACCTCTTGGCTCTCGCGATTGAACGAGCTTTGGAAATTGTTGGCGAGGCGGCAAAACAGATATCGGAGGACATAAAGATACAGCACCCGGAAGTCCGTTGGGATGAAATCACAGCAACACGGAACCGGTTGATTCATGGATATTTCGACGTGGATTTGGAAATTGTATGGATGATAATCGAAAAAGACCTGCCTCCACTCATCCAACAACTCAGCGCAATTCTTGGCAAATGACAATGGGAGAACAACAATTCCTCTACCTCATCCGCGCCACGCGCCCCGGCTTCATGACGGAAATGACGCCCGAAGAGGAGGCGGTCATGGCGGCGCACTTCGAGTACCTGCAGAAGCTGCTGGAAGAAGGCGTTCTCATCATGGCGGGCCCCTGCTTGGATCGCGCTTTTGGAATCGCCATTTTTCGGGCGGAAAATGAGACGGCCGCCTGGTTGATCGCGCAAAACGACCCCTCGGTCAAGGTCGGAGTCATGACCGTAGAGATGCATCCGTATAGGATGTCGTTGTGGAGGAAGCCGGAGTAACGTTTTACACCGGAATAAATTCCGGTGCTCGTTAATAATCAAGTGGTTAAAACCACTGACAAAATCAATCTAACTACATTCGTATCAACGACTTAAAATTGAACGAGCACCCGATTTTAATCGGGTGAAGTGAAATAATAAATATACCCCGCCATGGTGCGGGGTTTATTGTTTGGGGACGACCTCGAGGGGGATCTCCATATAACGATCCAAAGTCGGTGAACCCAATTGGTTATCACCCGGATGTCCGAAAAAACTGGAGAAGGGGCCAAAGGACGAAGCGAAAAAGACCCTGATACGCCATTTTCCCAGCTGTTGAGGACTGCGTACCGTGAACTTGAAAACATTTCCCCCTTCGCCTTGAAGCGTCTGCTTGGTCAGCAACAGAATCTCCTGATCCGGATTCCATTCCGTAAAGGCGCTGATATAATACCTGGGCGTACTGCCTTCGACGAAATGATAAGACCATTTGATTTCCACGTCCAGGAGTTCGTCCGGGTAAGGACTGTGATTTGTCTGGTAATAATTAACATAGATTGCGTCTTTACCGCTCCATGGCGGATTGTAAAGATGGGGGTGCAACTTCAGATCTACATTCGTTGAATCCTGCCAGAACTCGATCCAATCGGTGCGCGGGATGCTGCTCGTCTCTTCCGCACCGTCCTTCTGTAGTAAATAAGCGGAACTTATTAATCCCAGCGGCAAGATTGTTAAAATCAGATAGATCCGAATCGAAGCCCATGCTTTGGATTGTTTTTCATTCTGTGTAATAGGTGGTTCCGGTCTCTCCAATCTCTCGTGATTGGCCGCCATCAGTTCCGAATACTCTACCTTCAGCTCCCTGCACAATGCAATGAGCGTAGACTCATTAAAGCTATCCCGCCTTCCCGCCTCCAGATCCTTGACTGTTCGTAAGGCTACCCGCGACCGGTTGCTGAGCTCAAGCTGGGTCAAGTGAGCGTTCTGCCGCGCCTTCACCAGAGATTCGATTTGTGAGGAGGTTAGAGTAACTGCCATCAGAGATCTCCCGTTTTGCCCCGTTTATCCCGAAAAATCCTGAAATGTCCTGAGTATGCCCTTGATTAATTAGGATAAAAATAATACATTAAGCCAGCAAAAGCAAACGGAAAAAGAACAATAATGGAAATTAGTAAAACATGAAAGGAACAATCTCGTGAAGACTTTAACAACCATTCTTGCGATGCTTCTGCTGGCTATGGCCATGCAGGCAACTGAAGTAGGCCCCGGCTCGGTTTCAGGCCATTGGTACGCTTCAGGAAATCCCTATAATGTGAATGGGGAAATCAATGTACCAGTAAATTCGTTCTTAATAATTCATGAAGGAGTGCACATTATCTTTCAAGGTCATTATAAGTTTAACGTTGACTCGAATGCCACGCTGCAGGCAGTAGGTACACGTCAGGATTCGATCACTATCACCGCAGCAAATACCATCACCCGTTGGCATGGGATTAGGTTCATGAGTGCTTCCAACCAATCTTACTTGGAATATTGTCATCTCAGTTACGGACTTGCTGATGGCGAGAATTGGGAGAATGATGGGGGCGCAATGAATATTTTCAATTGCAGTCCTAGGATTGAAAATTGCACCATCAATAATTGCTCAGCAAGTCAAGGAGGTGCGTTATTCTGCGAACCGAATTGTACCTCCATCGTAAGAAATTGCGTGTTCAAAGACAATCACGCTGATTATAGCGCTGGTGCAATATATATGGGGGGGTACGGAAGCAACATGATGCTTGAAAATAATTTAGTCATAGGCAATTCAACAAATGGCTGGGGAGGCGGGATAACCTGCGGGGCAAACCACGAATTTATCAATAATACAATTACTAATAATGACGGCAGCATAGGGAGTGGCATCTACATGGAAGCTTGCTTGCCGATACTCAAAAATTGTATCGTATGGGGCAATAATGGCGGAACGGAATTTGTGACTGTTGCCGCAAATCCAATGGCAACCTATTCCTGCATAGCAGGCGGTTATTCCGGCACCGGGAATATCAACCAAAATCCGCTTTGGATAGGAGGGCCTTATGGACCTTTCTACCTTATGCAGCCTCCGGTTCAGCAGGACTTAAGTCCTTGTGTAAACGCGGGCGATCCCGCCTCATCCACGATCTTTGGGACCACCCGGACAGACGGTGTCCAAGATGCAGGTATTGTGGACATGGGGTATCATTATCCATTACCCTATCAACCGACACAAATTGACGTAACCCTCACCCCGATCAATCCTACCATTGTCGTCCCCGCTCAGGGCGGTTCATTTGAATTTGATGCCAGTGTAGTAAATTATGGCCCCAACCAATCAATTTTCTGGGTCTGGGCTCGAATTCTTGGACCAGGCGGAATTTACTATCTCGACCCCGCCTTAGGACCGGTCCCAATCAATCCGCCCATAAACGCAATCGTAACACGCCATAGAATCCAAAACGTACCGGGAATTTGGCCTGCAGGTGAGTATATGTACATCGCTTACGCCAACTGGACCTATTCCTACCCGGTTATAGATTCCAGTTGGTTCACCTTCAGCAAATCAACCACAGGTGACGGCGGACCGACAGTTTGGGAGCCAATTTGCTATGGCGAACCCTTCCCCGGCGAGCAACCACAGATTGCTTCTCTCCCTTTGGAATTGGAACTTGGCTCTTCCCCCAATCCCTTCAACCCCGCCACGGACATCGGCTATGAGCTGCAAGCCCCAAGCCAGGTCAGTTTGAATGTTTACGATACGGCTGGGAGGCTGGTCGCGACCCTGGTGGAGGGCTGGAGAGAGGCCGGTACCCACGCCGCCACCTTCGATGGCTCCCGGCTACCTTCCGGCCTCTACTTCGCCCGGTTGACTGCCGGGAATTATACGGCCACGCAAAAACTCATCCTCCTTAAGTAATTATTCTGGCTGTTCGTTACGGGCGGACCGCAGCCGTTCCGCCTAATTGCTCCGGCGTCGGGAGATTCTGCCCGACGCCGGATTTTTATGTCTAACAACCATGTCCTCTCCATCAATCAACCGGAATATTCCTTGACATGAACGCTAAAACAGCTTAAATTTTATCAATTAATCCCTTAGAAAACAAGAATGCTGATCAACGACACCCACCATCGCAAAGATAGAAACACGCCTGTTATCCGGAATTTTTTCCTTCTGGGCGTTCTAATGGGTGCTTCGTTACTAGTTGGCGCTGTCCTGGGGGAATTTGTCCTGCGGGTGATCGCCGATCCCATTGATTACCTGGCTCCGCAATTGGTGGCAGACGACATTCTGGGGCATAAGAACCCGCCGCGATCAGCCGGTCACGACCGCTGGGGCTTCCGCAACCACGAAGTGCCGACCACTGCTGACATCGTGACTATCGGAGATTCGCAAACTTATGGCCACGGCACTAATCACGAAAACACCTGGCCGGCTATTTTGGCGAAAATTTCCGGCAAAACCGTCTACAACCTTTCCTTAAGCGGATACGGTCCCACCCAATACCTGTATCTCCTGCAGCACTATGCTCTGAAACTGAATCCTGGACAAATAATCCTGGGTCTCTACCCCGGCAACGATTTCATGAATGCTTACGAAATGGTCTACGGTTCCGACCATTGGCAGGGTTTGCGCCATCCCTTGTTCGCCGACCAACCTGGTGTGGGCGGCGAAGCTCGCGCGATGCTCGAGGCCAATCGCACTGGCCGATTCGCACATCTGCGCCTCTGGCTAAAAAGCCACAGCATGCTTTATCGCTTCCTGAGCATCCCTGTACAAACCATGATACAGAAATCCACGAAACATGACCGGCGGGACCGCCGCTTTACATTTGTGGATGACCCCAAGAGTAACATTCACACCGGCTTCAAGCCCCTGTCCCATTATCAACAAAGCGACCTCAACGATTTACGCATTCAGGAAGGCATCCGTCTCACTTTCGCTATTATAGATCAGATGGATGATACTTGTAAAGCGCACGGTATTAAATTTTCTTTGGTATTGATTCCTGCCAAGGAACAGGTATTTTCGCGCTTCATCGAGCATAACCCGGCAATTAAAAACAGCAACATTATTGACGAAGTCATCGTCGCAAATCGTACATTGTGCCAGAAGGTAAAAGAGTTCTGCCTGGATCGTGGTATTCCTCTGGCCGATCCATTGCCGGCGCTGGAAGCTGCTGCCGGTAATGAACAGATCTATCACAATGAT
>JAGVQJ010000003.1 GCA_020051775.1 Calditrichota bacterium
AAGGGCATCAAGGGATGGGCCTTCCGGGAGAGCACGGATCCCGTCCGTGAGGAGCTTCAGTGCAAGGAGTTGGCGTTCGTTGAACAGCTCATGCCAGTGGCGGTAGCCATAATTCAGGATCTGACGGGTGTTGTGGCCGTCAGGGATGGGGATCTCGGGCAGCGGTAAGCCGGTATCGCGAAGCCTCTGCCGGGCCTCCTCGTAGGTAGACAGATCATCTTCTGTGGCGGGAAGGTATTCTTTCTCACCCTTAGCATCAACGACGAGTTTCGCGTACATTCTGTGATAGGGGGGATGCCCAGCCAGGCGCGCCGTCTTGGCGAGGGGGAATTCGTGGTTGCAGCCCCGGCAAACGGCCGTAGTGCGTTTGGCCCATCCGGCTTGGGGATCGAACCGGTGGCCGCATTTCGGGCATTTCGCTTGCCGGGACTCCGTCGTCCCTTCGAAGACGGCTCCGCAATCGGGGCAGACGATCTGGACGCGGGGATTGATACTCGCGTACGCGTGGCGGCCAAACACGAAGGACGAGAAGAGATCGACTCGATCTCCGCACGAAGGGCAAGAAAGGTATTTGACCCAAAAATAGTACAGGACCTCGCATGGATGCCCCTTCCCGTCACGGCTCCTGTAGAGGCCACGAATTTCTTCCCCTACCGAAACATTCAGCATGTCGAACTTGCGAAGCAGGTCCCGACGGTCCAGAGCACCGAGAGCGGTGCGAACAGCACGGTAGGCAACGGGATTGATGTCGCGCCCCACGACCGTGCAGCCGAGCTTATGCGCCTCGCCGATCGTAGTCCCGCTTCCCATGAAGGGGTCGAACACTACAAGGCCTGGGAGACGCACGGGCTGGTAGAAAAGCTCCATGACCGCGGCCCCCTTGGGCGCTGTAGCAGCAAGAATGGCGGCCCTGAATACGGAACCGAGCCGTTGGGCCCACCATTTGTGGACGTGGTAGATGGGTCGGTAGATCTCCTTTCTCCAGCTCTCGACCTCGGCGACTTCACTGATTTCTTCGAACGGAAACCCGTCCTCGATCGCATACTGACCGTACTCCGCAAAAAGTGGCACGCCGTAGGGCGCACCGGCTTCGGCGACTACCATCCTGGCGATGTTTCCAATCGCCGCTGTGACCTTGCGAGGCTCACGCTCGATGAGATTCTTTAGAGATTCGGGGATATACCCGGCCAGCAGAAAAAGCTCGTCCTGGTTCGTTTGGAGAACCTCCGAAAGACGCTGGATCAGCTGTTCGGAAGGGGGAACCTTACCGACCTCGACGCGTGAAAGATAAGCAGCATTGACACCGGCCTGTTTGGCGGTCGTACGGAGTGAAAACTGGAGTTCTTCTCGCCTATGCCTGATGAAAGTCCCGAAAACCATAGGATGGATTATGATGGATGTTGACAATTATGTCAACACAATCCACGCAGGAAAGAGCGTGGGCCGACTGTCGCGTGATTCAGTTATGTCCAGCCTCAATTATCTTTGCTGAGGATCGGCGCGACTACTTCATGCACGGAGCCGACCCTGAAGGAATAGGGGTGAGTTTGATACCGTCACTTTTTACAAGTTTACCACAACTTTCTGAACTGGTCGAACAAGGGTACTTCCCCGGGATCGCCGCGGTGAGTGGATGACCATGCAGTTTTTCGAGTTGGCCCATTCAAGCAGTTCTCAGGATTTCCTTCTCGCGTCCGCAGACGGTTTCGTTACAGCCGAACCCTCGATGGTTTAATGGTTGACTTGCATTGAAAAGTTACATAGCATATTTCATATAAATTGCATTAACAGCATAATTTGCATCAAGGTTGATTAAAAAGGCAACTATGAGCAACAAGAATTTTTCGATTTCAGTTCGAGGGTTGCGGGTCTCTATGGGCCTGACTCAGGAGCAGTTTGCCGCGAAAGTTGGCGTCACGTTCAGCACTATAAATCGATGGGAGAATGGACGCGGTAAACCATCACCTTTGGCCCGTCGGAGAATTGAAGATTTGCGTAAACAGATAATGAAAACGGAATGACCATAACCCTGTAGAGAAAATTCAATGGGGTGGTGAAATGGAGAGATTAACTAAAGAAGATTTGTCATATATATTTGGGGAAATCTCTGCCCGCACGAATCTACGACGAGAGAATAATTTAAACCGATTAAATAAAGATTATATGTCAAACTTGGTAGAAGCTTTGCATGACAGAAAGCCTGTAAGCGGCCTTACACACTGTTTCTATCGGTACCCCGCCAGATTTTCCCCCCATTTTGTGCGTTCTGCTATTAAGGCGTTCACCAGACACGGTGATGTCGTTTTCGACCCATTTATGGGAGGTGGAACGACCCTTATCGAAGCCAAAGTATTGGGGAGACGCGCGATTGGAACAGACATAAATAGTTTGGCGGTATTCGTTTCGAGGGTAAAGACAACCCCACTATCAGATTCCGACCTTTCAGAAATTTCTTTTTGGATTGAATGTACGCAAGATTGGATGAATTTACGAAACCCTCCGTCTCGTGCAATTGAGTGGATGGATCTTGGCTATCAAAGAAATATCAATTGCAGAAAAACTTGGCCTATCCGAAAAAGCTTGGAGCTCACATTATCAAAAATTAACAATCTTAAAAAAGAACGCCAAAGAGATTTCGTCCGTTGTGTCTTGTTAAGAACAGCTCAATGGGCGCTTGATTGCAGAAAGGAAATCCCTTCGGCAAAACAGTTTCGGAGACAGTTTCTAGAATTTTTCCAAGAAATGGTTGTTGGAGAAAGAGAGTTTCGAAATGCTCTAAGGAAAGATGATATTTTGTCATTAGGAGACAGACAACGGGCTACTTGTTTACATCGATCAGTCGTCGGTATTGAGTTAGATGATATTTTTGCGTCACATTCCCCCCCTAGGCTTATACTTACATCTCCTCCCTACCCAGGGGTTCATGTTCTTTATCATAGGTGGCAAGTTAATGGGCGCAAAGAAACCCCAGCGCCATTTTGGATTGCAAATTCATTGGACGGCAGCGGCGCTTCTTTCTATACATTTGGCGACCGAAAACAAGCAGATCTTTCTGGATACTATAGTCAAGCGTTCGCCGCTTATAAATCTTTAGCAAAAATTTCCGACAAAAAAACATTACTAGTTCAACTCGTTGCTTTTTCCGATCCTTCTTGGCAATTACCGCACTTTTTAACGGTACTGGAGGAATCCGGTTTTCGCGAAGTCCATAATAAGAAAATCGCAAACGCTCCCGACGGACGGTTGTGGCGGCTAGTCCCTAATCGGAAGTTCTATGCCGATCAAAGAGGAGATACAGCCGCCAGCAATGAGGTATTGCTTATCCATCGTCTTCGATAAGCAGACAACCTTTTATAGATGCGTATACCATCATACTGGTACTTAACGCCTTTTCCTCACTAGTCACCTGTCCGGCCTCACTGATTACTGGCAATTGGCGAACATTATTTATAATTTTTTGAATAACTTACCTTGTCCCAATTGAGAAATTACGGGAATTATAGTTATGGATAACCCCTGGCATGCCCTAGCAATTGTGGAGAAATCCTCTGTATCAATATCATCCCCATCGCCCACCTGTTCGGTGGTATTTTTCTTTTCTTGCCGTTGGCGATAGAGCATCCCAAGTGATAAAAGGTACAGGCCGTATTTGAACCAGTACTTCAACAAATCAGGCTCGACATTCCGACGTCGGATAATTTCGTTCCTCAAGTGAATGTTATCCATATTTATAAACAGGTCGAGGGTGTCCTCTTCTCCGAATCTCAATTCTATCGCTGAGTTCTCATTGAAACCATACAGGGCCCACTGATCCTGATAAACCTCTTGGGGTTCCGGAACATCCGCTAACGATGCGCCGTGCTTTGGTGTTGGTTGGCTCTGTGTTGGTGGTTCCGGTGGGGCTTCTGGTTCTACATCCATAACAAATGTCGATTCAAAGGGATGTGCCCGTGAAATATCATTCACGGCAATATAGACGCGGAGTTGGTCACTAGGATTGCTTGTGGTGGGTGGCGCAAATCGAAGTATCGCTTTCCCATTCCATAGGTGAACGGCTCCAACGCGACTGGGTGCTCCACGCACTTCTAAACGACCGGGATCGGTCGATCTTGAAAAATAGTCATTTGCTCCGTCAGTCTCAAACTCGATCCTTGCGTTGCGGTTTATTGGGCACCTCTTGATCAAGCCATCCTTCGGTTCTCGGGCAATTCTAAAGAAAGTTGGAAATTGCTTCCCGATGTACGGTTCTGGCTCAGGAATTGGCCCAACCGGAAGTTTGATCTTCTGTCCTTTACCGAATAGTGCAGCAAGAGATGGATCAGAACGAACTAGGCCTTGGATGATTGCAATCGTGTCTTCCTCCGAGTGTGCCGATAAGCGCATTTGACGACGGCGCGCATTAAGTTCCCGGAGTCCCTGGTGGTCCCTGAGGTATTCCACGATCGATTCTTCTAAAACAACACGTTCTTGGCATTGCCGCATTCGGTCACGTGAAGCAAGGAAAAGATCCTCTCTTACCCTCTGCGGAAGTGCGGTGCAGTCCACGATGACGATCATGTCCTTTGCGATATAGTCATATTTTGTCCGCCGTGCGATAAACTCACTGCCCGACTCGCTATGGAGTTGACCATTAACATTAAAAAAAACGCCGCCAGCGTATCGCTCCGTCCCAGCATGCTTCTGATCCTCACGCTCTTTCAGCACAACCACACGAATGCGAATAGGTCCGACACCAGCGACCTCTATTGGGCCTCCAGTGTCAAGACCGGGTTCGATATGCTCCCTGTTGTCAGCGAGCACAGAACATAAGCCGGACATTGTGGTGTCGTAGAAGTGCGCTCGATAACCTGGCCTTCTCTCATGGATTCTTATTGGTAATGCAGGATCTGGAAAGTGCCGCTCAAGCGCGTATCTCAGATCCAAAGTTGCTAGGGTTTTGAGTCTTCCTGGAAACTTGTAGTTCCAAAGTTTGATACACGTCCCAGCCGAGATACTGCCGACGTACAGTTCTGGGTATTTCCCAGGTAACATTGGGAGCAGCTCTGCCTCGAAGGATGGAACATTGCCTCCTGGTGCCAAGTAAACATACGTGGTCTGCGGTTGCGATGGACCGGGGTCAAGGCGTCGTATGAGAGTGAAGCCCCAGTGGTTACGACGAGACGAAGAGTGAGCAGGGAGGTCGGTTTGTCGCTTTGATATCACCAATTGAAAACTATGTGTCCCTGCAAATTGGAGGACTCCAGTGCCGCCCATGTTGAACTTTCCTTGGACGAAGGGGATTGCGGTCTTGTTCTCGCGGAGTAGAGATAGAAACGTGCCAGGAAAGTCGTCTGGCGTCTGGCCTTCGCCATCGTCAATGATCAAGTAGCACGGCTGATCCTTCGTGCCGCATGCCACTAAGCGAATGCGCTCGGCATACCGAGTGCGTGAGGAAGAGTCCAGGTTCTGTATGCAACCGCCGTGAATTCCGAGGAATCGCTCAACCGCGTTCTGCATGGTCCGCGGAGCATCCGCGCTCGTGGGGTCGACTCCTTGTCTCAAACACTCTGCAATCAGAACGGCGTCTATTGAATTAACCAACTTTTCGACCAACGCTGCGACTGGTGAACTCTGTTGGTTGCCGACAATGCCGCGATTGTTGGGGATATCGCCGTAGGGCCTCCAGAGATTTCGTTCGTCCCATAGCTTCCGCGCCCGCAGTGCTGCAACAACCTCTTCTTCTGTTTCGCACTTCAGGAGAGTTAAGCAAAGCTCATGGTCTTGAAAACTCATTGAGGTCCTCCTAACGTTTGGGTGGCTTTATGAAACGTTATAAAATTTCTCTCCTATCTCAGTTACCGAATACGATACCCGCGTCCCCGTTCTAATTCTAATTATCATCCCTAAATCTGCCATCCTTGATATTGCTCCTGATCGTTGCGAAGCAAGGAAGGATGGACTGAGGGAACGACCCGAATCACTGGGGATCAAAGGCGCTAAAGTAGCATCGATTTTTTCAGGGGTATTAGCCCCTTCCCTGATTGCTGTCAGAATGGCTCGGATAGCAAAAGCTTCTACGGGGACAGCTTGTTGAATATGTTTCAACAACCAGTCTGTTTCCTCGTGGCTGAATTTTGATGTAGCAAAATCTTTATTTCCCTCCAGAACCGGATTGGGCAACAGAGCAAAATCCCATCCAGCACGGGTCAACTGTATGCAAGACGTATTATTGGAGGAAAGATTTGCAAGTTTATATTCATAAAGAAGACCGGATAGTTTCCCACGGCTACTGACGCTTCCGACAAATTGATTGCCATAACGATTAAGACCTTTCTCTCTGTCGGCGTCAATTCGGGGGAAGGCAGTAGCAAACGCATTGTCGCGATCGATTTGATGCATGAAGTCATACTGGGTAAGATATTCTCCTAATTCAGCGGCAGCATCCGAAATTTTACAGGTAGCAACTTCCATGGGTATGCCGCTTGGAAAATCACTTATTAAATGGGCAAGTGCTCGGCAATTGACTTTTGCGGGTAGTAGCTTGTTGAATTGGCCGAACAACCATCGGTCAAGGGAAACCTCCTGCCCTAGTGTTATCTCCTCATCCGGTCGCTGGGCAAAAGAGACTGGGGGATTCCCGAAACCAGAGTGGAGAAAGAGCGAGGGAACAACGTAACTCTTCTGCTCCCTGGGTAAGGGAGTAGCCTGGTGCATCTTTCGCGAAGTTCCGGTATGAGTCTTTCGCACAGCATCAGTAGAAGCGGGCGATATGTCAGGAGCAGAAAGATACTGTCGCCCCTTTCCCTGCTTATCGCCCCCGATTACTAAGATGCCTTTATCACCCAATTCCCGGCCAAGCACCAGCAAGTTGGCCACGGCAACGGAAACAACCTCGCTGTAATCCTTGTATTGTCCTTTGCTTATAAGACTGTCTATCATTTGTTTGGTTTCTGCACTACAGTTAAAGCATAGAATCATCTCTCCACCTCCGATTGCCGATTGACAGTAATACAGTACATCGGCTTGCTGTTTGTTGTCAACAAGATAATATTTATTCACTGTAAAAATGGATCTAAGGTGCTCTGCAGAGCAGTGAGTAGCGATGTGGCCATGGATGAAGGAATGCGCTTGACAATGCCAAATTTATGATAGACACTATCTATCATGATAGCTGTCCGCGAATGGTCTTTGTCGGAAACCGCCCGCCTTCTTGGCGCGCCCCAGCATCGTCTGATTTATCTATGCGAAAAAGGTGTTGTCGTTCCCGAATTCGGCAAGGCGAAAGGTCGTGGAAGCAGCCGGCGCTTCTCAGCCAGAAACCTGCTGGAATTCGCCTTGGCGCTGAAGCTTCGGGATCTGACCCTTCCGGTAGACACAGTGGCGGCAATTATCCATGTTCTTCGTGTCTTTGAAACGAAGGTGGCCGACAAAATCCCAGGCTTCGAAATCGGTGGGGGCCTGCGAGCGAAGAACGCTCCTGATCTCCGCGTTATCATCAGCGACGGCCGGCTGCTCTACTTCTCACTCGGCATCGGCACCGAGACCCCAAAGCTTTTCGGTGGCCTTGATTTCCAGAGTATTGCGACCAAGAGAACAAAACCCACCACGGCAGGTAAGGGAAAAATCGCCGTGAAAGAAATGGGGCCGGGAATCACCGTCGCGCCGGCTACCCTTCCACCAGGATTCGGCGGTCCCGAGGGAAGCAAGCATGCACGGATC
>JAGVQJ010000039.1 GCA_020051775.1 Calditrichota bacterium
ACTTTGCCCAGTTCCACCACGACCTGACCGTTCTCCAAGTGCGGCAGCAGATCCTTGACGTGTACGATGCCGGCAATGTTATCCAAACTGTCGAGGAAAATGGGGATGCGGGAATGGCCGGCATCTTTGATGACCTGCACGACGTCCTGGATGGTGGCGGTGATAGGTAAACTGGCGATGTCCACGCGCGGTACCATAATCTCACGAACGGTAGTCTCCCCAAACTCGAAGATGCCCTGGATCATCTCCTTCTCTTCTTCTTCCAGAGCTCCCCGTTCCTCTGAAACTTCAACCAGATTCTTAATCTCGTCTTCGGACAAGCTCAGGCGCCTATGTTCCACGCCCAATGCTCGGGATACCCCTCCTGAAATAGCCCCCAGGCCCCAGGTCAGAGGGGTGAACAAACGGACGATCAACTCGATGGGTAGAGAGGTCCTAAGAGCCAGCGCACGGCCATGTTTTAAGGCTACGATCTTGGGCGTGATTTCACCTAAAATCAGAATCAACCCGGAGATCACTACGACTTCAATGGTCAGTCCCCAAGCTTCGGGGAACCCGGTGGCAGCAGTAAGGCGCAACGTCAGCAGAGCGCCGATAACTGCCAACGCGACGTTGACCAGTCCATTGCCGGCCAAAATGGTGATCAGCAGTTGTTTGGGGCGGTCGAGTAGGCGCGTCACGCGGCGGGAACGAGTGTCCTGTTTCTCGCGAAGATCGGCCAACGTGCTTTGCGTCAGAGAGAAAAACGCCGTCTCCACCGAAGCAAAAAAGGCGGAAAGGGCTAGCAACGCCCCCATCGCCAGAATCAAAAAACCTGTACTTATGCCTTCGTTCACAATGATTGATTATGGATGGTATTCACCTCTGCATACCGGCAAATTATTTCAGATATTGTTCACCGTATTTGATCATGCGCCGGCGTTGTTCTTTGGTGTTATCCTTCCAACCTCCCAAGTGCAAAAGGCCATGAACCAGCAGACGATCCAGCACCCGCTCCACCGGTTCGCCACCCTCCTCGGCCTGCAAACGAGCCTGGTCCAAACTGATATAAATCTCGGCGGGAGTATCATCTTTGGCATCACCGGGGAAGGAGATCACGTCGGTGGGGCTGTCGTCGCCCAGGAACCGAGCGTGCAACCGCTGCAACTCGCGATCATCGGCGATGATCACTTCCACGGCTAAATCCCAGGCTTCGGCTTCCAACACTCGCCGGATGGTATCCTTCAACCGCGGCGCGCTAAGCTTGCAGCCGGGATAGGCTTTGTACACGCGAACCGGTTTTTTCACCGATTTAAGTTTTTCACTACGGGACATAACGCGATAATGCTTAATTTAAAATTGCTGGCTTAAAACCGGAACTTCCATTCTGAGCGAATCAAAAGATAGCAAGAATTGGTTTAAAAATCAAGCAAATTATCCGGAGTTCTCTGAACGAGTGTCCTCGCCGTTTTCCTTCCATTCCTGATAAGCGTGGATAATCCGGCGGACCAAGGGGTGACGCACGGCATCGCCCTCCTCCAGCTCCACGAACGCCACGCCCGGCACACCTTTTAGAATGTGGGTGATTTTCAAGAGGCCGGAATCTTCCTTGCGCGGCAAATCTATCTGGGTGCGATCGCCGGTGATAACCGCCTTGGAATGAGATCCCAAACGGGTCAGGAACATCATCATCTGTTCCTTGGTCGTATTCTGGGCTTCATCGAGGATGACGAAGGAATCGGAAAGGGTGCGGCCGCGCATGTAAGCCAAAGGCGCAATCTCGATGGTATTTCGCTCGATCATACGCTTGACCTTTTCCGGCTGCAACATCTCCATCAAAGCATCATAGAGGGGTCGAAAATACGGGTCCACCTTCTCTTTAAGATCGCCGGGCAGGAACCCCAGGTTCTCGCCTGCTTCCACCGCCGGACGCACCAGGATAACGCGGCGCACTTGGCGTTCAGTGAGGGCTGCGACCGCCATAGCCACGGCCAGATAAGTCTTGCCTGTTCCCGCCGGCCCGATGGCGAAAACCATATCGTTGGCTTTGGAGGCCTGGTAATATTGTTCCTGGTTCGTGGTGCGCAGGTAGATGCGCTTCTCCGGGGTTTCGATCAAGGAGAAGCCGGAAGGGATTTCTCGAGATTCCAGTTGGTTGGCGCGGGACATCAGACGCAGGACGGTTTCCACGTCTTCGCCGTCAACAGCACCGCGCTTGCGAACAATCTTCAGCAACTCTTCGATAACGTTCTGAGCTTCGGTGACTTCTTCCAGGCGACCCATCAGCACGATGGCCTCGTTACCCGCGATGATTTTGGCCGACAGACACGCGCGAAGGATTTTCAGGTTGCGATCGTGGATACCGGCCAGGGTAAAGAGTTCGCCTTCCTGTAGAGGCACCTGGACGCGCTCAGAAGGAACCGCCGGCGGCGGCGATTTGACGTCTGGGATAGCGCTATCCTTATCCTGTTTGCTCATCGTTGGTAGACTACCCTCATTAAATAAAAAACTCTAATCAGCCGGCATAAAGGCGGTTAGAGCGGATCCCCCTGGCTTGATCGTTTTTGTAAGTGTAGAACCAAACTACTCCCCTTATGGCGGCAGATAGCAATAAGATAACCAAATATTTGGTGTTTGTCAAGCAGAATTTACACAGAGAGAAGCAATCATACCCATATTGAATAAATTGATTCTAAATCTCGTTTCTGGCCATGGTTTTGGTTGAAGTTTCTTCCCCTCGCACGCACAGGCAATCACTCAAGTCCCAAACATCTTTAAATAAAGAATGGTCATCGCGGTTTTGGCATCGGTAATTTTTCCTTCTAAAAACTGCGTCAAGAGTTGATCCAGGGTCCTCTCCTCCACCAGGATCTGCTCGTCGCCATCAGGGTGATTGGGGCCGGCGATGAGATCCTGAGCCAGGAAGACATGCAAGAGTTCATCGGTGTAGCCGGGGGCCGGGTGCGTCGAAAACAGGTGACGCAATTGGCCAGTGCGGTAACCGGTCTCCTCTGCCAATTCCCGGCGGGCACAATCTAAGGGAGCTTCGCCCGGATCGAGGCGGCCGGCGGGGAATTCCAACGTTTCCCGGCCGATGGCATGACGGTATTGTCGAACCAAGGCAAAGCGACCGTCTCCAAGATATGGAGCGACTACTGAAGCTCCAGGATGACGCAATACTTCGCGGATCTCTTCATTCCCGCCTTCCAGGGAAACAACGTCCCGATGGACTTGTAAAAGTTTGCCGTCATAGACCAGGCGGCTACTTTTTAAGATCTCCGTAAGATCCAATTTTTCCTCAACAATTTTCAGTTTTGTCGAATTAGGATGGAACTAAGATATGTACGGCGAAATTAAAAGAGCGTGGATCCGGAGTGCGGTAATCCCCGCTCTGAATGAATTTAGCGCTACTTTTCATCACATGGCCTCGTAATACTAACGTGGCGATCCCGGCAACAGTTCCGCACTTTTGGCCGGGTCAAGCCGCAAAGGAGACTAAGATCAAATATTGATCGGCCCGTTCAATGGCGCGGTCTTTTTCTTGACTTTAGCCGATTATTTGCGTAAATTTTATTTCCTCACAAGCCCGTAACTAAAGGTAATACCCCTTGCCTTCGATTTTCATCAGTACCGGAGACCCCAACGGCGTGGGTCCGGAAGTCACGCTGAAAGCCGTGGCGATTGTGCCCGAGAAGATTCGCTCCCAAATCATTCTGGCCGGCCCCTTTCAGGCGTTGCAGGAATTAAATTATTTACTTGGGGAACCGTTGGGGCTGGTTCGGGTGGAATCCATCAAACAGGCCGGACTGATGCGCGGCATCCCGGTATTGGATCTGGATGGGATTCGCGAATGCCGGCCTTCGTTTGGACGAGTTACCTCGGATGCCGGGCTCATAGCCGGACGCGGAATTACTGCGGGTGTGGCCGCTTGCCTGCAGGGGGATACTCAGGCGCTGGTGACGGCTCCGGTTTCCAAGGAGGCATTACATCTTGCCGGATACCAGTATCCCGGCCAGACTGAGATGATTGCCGCGCTGGCCAAAACCGAGCATAACATCATGATTTTGGCGGCGGATAAATTGCGTGTGGGATTGACCACTACGCATACCGCGTTGCGCAGGGTCGGTGATTTGATCACGAAAGAATTGGTCGTAGAAAAAATCCTGGCATTATACGATGCCCTGCGCACCTGGTTTGAGGTGGTCGAACCTCATCTGGGAGTAACCTCCTTGAATCCGCACGCTTCCGATGGTGGCATCTTCGGCGACGAAGAGGCTCGGATTATTACCCCCGCGATCGAAGAGGTGAGGTCGCAAAGAATCAATGTGGAAGGCCCCCTACCCGCTGATGCCCTTTTCCCGCGTTGGAAAGAATACGACGGCGTGCTGGCCATGTACCATGACCAGGGGATGATCCCGATCAAGATGGCAGCTTTGGGGCGGGCGGTCAATTTCACCGGCGGGCTGCCATTCCCCCGCACTTCACCGGATCACGGCACCGCCTTCGATATTGCCGGCAAACTCAAAGCTGATCCAAAATCCATGATTCAGGCGATTCAAACCGCCAACGAATTCAGTCAACGCGCCCTTCAGGCGGATACACAAAAATAGAGGAATCCATGTCAGGAATAATCCGGCGCAGCCGGACTCTGGTCGCCTTTGGGGTGATCCTTTGCCTTCAATTACATGCCGCGCGCGCTGCGACACCCGCCAATAACCTGGATCAATATCTCCAGATCAAAGAGAATATCGGGCTGTTCGGCACCATTTACCGAGAAATCAATTCCAAATACGTAGACCAAATTGATCCCGAAAAATTCATGCGCGCTGGCATCGAAGGGATGCTGGGGACGCTGGATCCTTACACGACCTTCATGGACAACCAGGCCGCCAATGACTTGCACATCATGACGGCGGGACAATATGGGGGTGTCGGCATTGAAATCGGCGTACGCGGAAAGGACAAGGTGCTGACGGTTATCGCGCCCATGGAAGATACTCCTGCACAGCGGATGGGCATTCATCCCGGTGATCGGATTGTGGAAATCGAAGATCAATCCGCGATCGGTTTCACCACGGACCAGGCGGCGGATCTCCTGCGTGGAGAACCCGGCACCAAGGTAACCATCACGGTGGAACGCATCGGGGTGAGCGAACCCTTGAAATTCACGCTGGAGCGAGCCATTATTACCGTTAAAGACGTGACCTTTGCGGGGATGATTGACAACTCGGTAGGTTATGTGAAACTGGCGCGTTTCTCGCGCAATGCCGGGGAGGAAATACGCAAATCCATCGCAGATTTACAATCTAAAGGCATGACCAGTTTGGTTCTGGATCTGCGCCGCAACCCCGGCGGATTATTACCGGCTGCTGTGGAGGTGACTCAGAATTTTGTTCCCAAAGGCGTGGAAATCGTCAGCACGCAGGGCCGGGAATTGGAATCGAAGCGAACCTATCCTTCCGCCATAGATCCCACGTTGCCCGATCTTCCCATGATCGTATTGGTGGACGAGGGATCGGCTTCCGCCTCCGAAATCGTGGCGGGGGCGCTGCAGGATCTGGATCGCGCTGTGGTCGTGGGCCGAACGACTTTTGGCAAAGGACTCGTGCAAACCCTGGTGGATTTCAAGGAAGGCAAAGCGCTGAAAATCACCACCGCGCGCTATTATACCCCCTCCGGTCGTCTGATCCAGAAACTCGATTACTTCAGTGATGAAGAGGAATCGGTCATTGACGTGGCCGCTCATGATTCCACCGCACGGAAGACACAATACTTCACCCGAGGCGGCAGGGTAGTTTACGGTGGAGGCGGGATAACCCCTGACATGGAAGTATTCCTCCCCGTGATGGATCGCTACGAAACCGAATTGATCCGCGAAGGTCTACCCTACGAGTTTGCCGTTCACTACCTGGCGCAACATGTGGATAAAAAAGAGGCCTCCGTCACTTCCGAAATGCTCGCAGAATTCGAGCAATTTCTGATTCAGAAGAGTTTTGTTTTCAAGAGCGAACTGGAACAGAAAATCCAGGAGGTGATAACCCAGACCGAAGCCGATGCCAGCCTGGGACTGGAGGTACGCGCCGCCTTGCAGGGATTGCAAACCAGACTGGAAGAATCTCGGCCGGACTACTTCCAACGCCATGACCATTTCATCAGTGACGCTTTGGAGCGGGAACTGGCCGGATTGCAAGATGGCAATCGAGGACGGATCATGGCCGGGATGGGGGATGATTCTCAGATGCAGGCGGCCCTGTCATTGCTGCGGGAACCGGAACGTTATCAGCAGTTGCTGAGCGGCCCCGACCATGCTTTGAAGAAGGCGGAATGAAAGCCCGCAGGAGTGGTGGGGAAGGCAAAAAGGGGGCTCATCTCGGCGAGTTCGAGCTTATCGAGAAAATCCTGGTCGATTGGCAGGCGGGTTCGCAGGTGATTATCGGACCGGGTGATGACGCCTCGGCTATCGCTTGGCCGGATGCTGATCAACTGATCCTGCAAACCACGGATATGCTGGTCGAAGGCGTGGATTTCCGCCGTGAATGGATCAGCCCCCGGCAATTGGGCCAGAGGGCTTTAAACGTCAACCTATCTGATATCGCGGCCATGGGTGGCCGACCGCTTTATTCCCACCTCTCTTTAGCCATACCCCATAACTGGGCTCAAGAACATATTCTATCCTTAACCCGGGGGTTCTGTCAAGCCGCCATACCTTTTAACGTAACGCTCCTGGGCGGGGATCTGTCTGCAACTGAAGGGCCGCTGGCCATCAGCGTGACCGTCACCGGCGCCGTGGCAAAAGCGAAGGTTATCAGGCGCAGTGGCGCCAAATCCGGCGATGTCATCTGGGTCTCCGGCGCATTGGGTGAAGCCGCCGGGGGGTTGAAGCAATTGCAAGAGGGTGGTGGCACGAAGGTCTCAAGTAAGTTGCTGAAGGCCTTTTTAGATCCTCAGCCGGAGATCGAATTGGGACTGCTATGCGCTGAAAGCGGAAGCGTCAATGCTCTGATTGACCTGTCCGATGGATTGACGGGAGACCTGGGGCATATTCTTAAAGCGTCCAAAGTGGGCGCAGTAATCAATATGGAGTCATTACCGGTTTCCAGATCCTTGAGGCAATCAGCTCAGAAACGCCGCTGGGATTTAATGTCAATGGTCTTGACCGGCGGCGAGGATTTTCACCTGTTGGGATGCTCGCCTTCCACAAAGCTCGAAGCACTTTTCCGGCTGGTAAAGGATCGGTTAAAGAGAAACCTCACGGCCATCGGACAGATCAGCAAAACACCGGGCCTTAGAATTCGACGCCTCGATGGCAGTGAGAAATTGATCGAAGCTCGGAGTCATGACCATTTTATTTGATTCGTTTTAGCATGAGCTCTCCCCTTTCCCCCCAACGCCCCGCCATTTTATCCATTGCGGGGTTTGATCCCACCAACGGAGCCGGTATTCTGGCTGATGCCGCAGTTTTCCGGGCTTTGGGCTTTCATCCCTTAACCGTGCTAACTTCCGTGGCCGCCCAAGGCGCTTCCCAGGTGGCTTTGATCCAACCCCTGCCCGAGGAATTCCTGATTCGCCAGTTGGAAATCATCGCTGCGGAATTCAAGCCGGTAGCCGTCAAGGTGGGTATGATTTACAACGCTGAAGCGGTGCAGGTAGTCACGGCGTTTCTCCGGGCAGCGAAAATCCCCGCCGTGCTGGACCCGGTGATGAGATCCACCAGCGGCGGGGATTTGATTAAGCCTGAGGCTCTCCCTTTGATGGAGAGCTTGCTCATTCCTGCCTGCAAGGTCATAACGCCTAATCTGGCGGAGGCGGGTTATTTTCTGGATCGCCAGATAATAACGCAATCCGAGGCGGAAGAGGCCGCCCAGGAACTTGCCTGGCTTTGGGGTACGGCAGTTCTGCTGAAAGGCGGCCACCTTAAAGACAATCCCGTTGATATCCTGGCGCAGAACGACGGCTTGGATAAATTCGAGCGACCCCGCATAGCGGGTGAGGTCAATCTGCGCGGGACAGGCTGCGCGCTGTCATCGGCGCTGGCGGCGGGGCTGGCCGGCAAAATGGAACTGCGCAAGGCCGTAACTTTTGCGCGCGACTTTCTGCAGGAGGCGGTGCAGGGGCACTACCGCGCCGCAGAAAATCCACTTACGGGTTTCCTCAATTACTCCCTCAGACCGCTTTGAGCGTAAAATCGCCTTCAACGATCGTTAATTCGTAGCGCGCGCCGCATTTCTCGCAACGATTGATTGTCCCTGTAGAAGCGTCTGTGCTAAAGTCAATCTCCCAACCACACAGCGGGCAGAGAAAGACTTTTGGGAAACGCCCCTCTTCCAGTTCCTGGATCAATGCCTCGAACACACGCACGTGCCCGCCTTCCGCTTTCATCAGTTCGCGAAACGTCTCGCGGACTACCGGATCTTCGGTCTCACGGTAATACTGTCCGTAGAATTTCACCGCCTCATACTCGAAAACCAAATTGAGCTTCAGGTGGAGAAAAAGCGATTTGAATCCTTCGGGAGCTGGTCCGGCTTCGGCTTCCAGGCGTTTCATCACCAAGGCGATGTGGTCGGCTTCGTTACGGCGTACGCCTTCGATCAGGGCCACCGCGCGGGGGTGATTAAAACGCGTTGTTTGCAGCGCGTAACGATAGGTCGCGCCGTATTCCAGATTTAGGGTATTGATCAGATTTTTTTGATCGGTATCGTTCATGGTGTAATCACACTATTTTTGACAATGAAGTTAATAATTAAAGATAACCTCATCCCGGAATGAAGTCAAGATAAACACCGAGTTTCAGCTATGCAGGGACGGGGATCAAAGAAGCAGCAAATTTGAGCAAATAACAGTTGTAATTTCATCTGAAATTGTTTATTTTTTAGCGAATAACGGAATTACAGGTTTAAGGTTTCCAAGAACATGAAAAAAGCTCTCATCACCGGAATCACGGGACAGGATGGATCTTACCTGACGGAATTGCTCTTAGGCAAGGGCTATGAAGTGTATGGACTCATCCGTCGCAGCAGCTCGTTCAACACACACCGCATAGACCATCTTTACAAAGATCCGCACGATAAAGAAACTCGGCTGCACTTGATCTACTCGGATCTTTCCGACGGGAATAGCGTCAACATCATCCTGAATGACGTCAAGCCGGAAGAGGTTTACAACCTGGCGGCGCAGTCCCACGTGCGGGTCTCTTTTGATCAGCCGGTGTACACAGCCAACGTCAATGCGCTGGGTAATTTGCGATTGTTGGAAACCATCAGGCAGAGTTCCAACCGCTCGCGCTTTTACCAGGCTTCTTCCAGCGAAATGTTCGGCAAAGTCAAAGAGATCCCCCAGACGGAGCAGACGCCGTTTTATCCTCGCAGCCCGTATGGCTGTTCCAAGGTTTACTCCTACTGGCAGACGATCAATTATCGCGAAGCCTACGGTCTGTTCGCTTGTAACGGAATCCTCTTCAATCACGAATCACCGCGCCGGGGCGAAACTTTCGTCACCCGCAAGATCACGCGGGCAGCGGCGCGCATCAAGATGGGTTTACAGGACAAACTCTATCTGGGCAACTTGGACGCGCGCCGCGACTGGGGTTTTGCCGGGGATTACATGGAGGCTGTTTGGCTGATCATGCAGCAGGATCAACCCGATGATTTCGTGATCGCCACCGGGGAAACTCATTCCGTGAAAGAGTTCGTGGAAGAGACCTTCGCCCAAGTAGATCTGGATTGGAAGCAATATGTGGAAATAGATCCCCGCTACCTGCGTCCCACCGAAGTGGACATTCTCTGCGGCGACGCCGGCAAAGCGCGGCGCGAGTTGGGTTGGGAACCTAAAATCGGTTTCCAGGAACTGGTGCGCATGATGTGCGAAAACGATCTGAGAATCGCGCAGGGAGAAAAGTACATGGCGGAATTGGATCCTGTCTCCCCCCTTAAAGCAAAATAACAAACTATGAGCAATTTCTGGGAAAACCGTAAAATAGTGGTTACCGGCGGAGCCGGCTTTCTGGGCAGCTACGTTCTGGAAGGTTTGCAGGCCCGGCAGGCTCGCTATGTGTTCGTGCCGCTGATCGAAGAGTACGATCTCACTCGCATTGACGATATCCGCCGCATGTACGACGTGATGAAACCGGACCTCGTCATTCATCTGGCGGCGGTGGTGGGCGGCATCGGAGCCAACCGGGAGCATCCGGGGGAGTTCTTCTTCAAGAACCTCGTCATGGGCATACAATTGATCGAGGAGGCCCGGTTGCGCGCGGTGGAAAAGGTCGTGGCGCTGGGAACGGTCTGCGCGTATCCTAAGTTTACCCCTGTCCCGTTCAAGGAAGACGACCTTTGGAACGGCTATCCTGAAGAGACCAATGCGCCTTACGGCCTGGCCAAGAAAATGCTGCTGGTGCAATCTCAAGCCTACCGTGCTGAATATGGCTATAATTCCATTTTCCTTTTGCCGGTTAATCTTTACGGCCCGCGTGATAACTTCGATCCCCAATCCAGCCATGTCATCCCGGCGCTGATCAAGAAGTGCGTCGAGGCGGTCAGAAGCAACGCGGAGGAGATCGTCGTCTGGGGCACGGGCAACGCTTCGCGCGAGTTCATCTACGCCGCCGACGCCGCCGAGGGTATCCTCCTGGCGGCGGAAAAATATAACGAATCCGAGCCGGTCAATATCGGCGCCGGATTTGAAATCACCATCCGGGACTTGGTGGAAAAAATCGCCCGCTTGACCGGTTTCAAAGGCCGTCTGGTCTGGGATGCGACCAAACCTGACGGGCAACCGCACCGTTGCCTGGATACATCCCGGGCATGGGAAAAGTTTGGGTTCAAAGCCAAAACGAATTTCGACGAAGGCTTAAAGAAGACCATCGAATGGTATTGGAATTCGACTAAGTAAGACAACACCCGCCTTTTAAGCAGGCTTATTTAAAGCGCCGTTATGAGCAAACCCAATCGCAGAGTTTCAGAAGAGATGCCTCATCGAGGTCCTGCCAATCCCAGTTATGGCGGGATCTCTGTGGTTTTTCCCGTGCACAATGAGTCATTCATCATCGAACAGACGCTACGGAATTACATCGCCGAGCTTCAAGATCGAGTGGAAGATTTTGAGGTTATCGTAGCGGAAGACGGCAGCATTGACGACACCAAGAGCGTTCTGGAGAGGCTTTCCAAGGAACTTCCCATCAAACTATATATGAGCGATGAGCGCAAAGGTTATCAGCAAGCGCTCATTGACGCCATATCCCACGCCGGCAAGCCCTGGCTTTTCATCGTGGACTCCGATTACCAATTTGCAGCGATTGATTTCTGGCGGCTGGAATCTTACCGGGGCGAGTATGACGTCGTGCTGGGCATGAAAGCTCCGCGCAAAGACCCGCTCTATCGAGTGTTGCTCTCGCGCGGTTATAATTCTCTGATGCGGCTATTCCTGCGCGTGCCGTACCGGGATATGGATACCGGTTTTCGCCTCATCCGCAGGGACATCGCCAATGAGATTTCGCCCGACGTCAAATATATGTCCTTCTTCACGGCGGAATTTGTAGTGCGCGCTCATCACAAGGGATATAAAATCGTAGAGGTGCCCGTCCCGCATTACGCCCGCAAGATCGGCAGCACTTCGATTTTTTACGTATCTAAATTGTTCATGATCTGCCTGCATCAATTCGCGGGTATCTTCCGTCTGCGTAATGAGATCTGGGCGGCTCGAGCCAACCATTCCAAGGGCGGGGGGAAATGAAGTCTGCGAACCCCGGCAGGCAAACCCGGTGGATGATCCTGGGGATCACTTTGCTGGGTTTAGGCTTTAGACTCCTGAACCTGGGGACCAAATGTTTCTGGCAGGACGAGGGCGTGACTTTTTACTTTGCCCGCGGTCCCATTTACGAAGACGGCAGCCCTGAACTTTATTTCAGGCTGCTGTATTTTTTTCAGATCCTGTTCGGCGATAGCGAGGCCGCCGGTCGGTTGCTTTCCGTCGTCGCCGGAACGCTTTTCATTCCCCTGTTCTTCCTCCTGGCACGCAGGCTTTTTGGTCTCCAGGCGGCACTCCTTTCAACTTTGATCGTGGCCATATCCCCCTATGCCATCGCCGTATCCCAGGAAATGCGCATGTATTCGTTGATGGGTTTAGAGCTGGTTATCGTGCTCTATGGCGCCTGGCGATTACTGGAACAGCCCGTCGTAAAATCCGGATCCGAATTTAAATGGTACGCCGGAGTTTTTCTGGCGGGTTTGGCAGGAATTTACACTCACGTGATCTTCGCCTTCATGCTGGCATTTCTATCACTGGCTTTTCTGTTTTACAACCTGAAATCGTCGCCGAAGAAGATCCTCTACTGGGCTATCACCATGGCGGCAATGGGGCTGGCCTATTTGCCGGAACTAATGCGTTGGACCGAGCGAGCCGGATCGCGCGACCATATCTTCGTGGAACACACCTTCAGAGCGATACGCGCCAGCGTAGAAGTGATGGCGCGATCTTTAAGCATGTTCCTATTCGGGTTTTATTACAAAGTGTTCAGAGACGGGCCGCTTCAGTTCCCCAAAATCCTGCTCGTCATTGCAGCGTTAATCCTGGTCATCGGTTTGGTTTGGGTAGGCTTTAACGCGTTACGCCGCCGAGCTGTGACCCCGCCGGAACGACGCCGAGCGGCCGGATTTATGGCCGCGTTCTTGCTTTTCAATTTCGTCCTGTTCCTGGTGCTGGAGGTATCCTCCTCACGCCACATGATCACCATGTACGTTCCTCTGATCATGCTGCTGGGGTTGCTGCTCTGGCAATTGCAATCGAAGTGGCGAAGTATTTTGTTGGGGTTGCTGGGACTGTTTACATTGCTCTCGCTGGTCAGTTATTACCGCGCGCCCTATTTTTTATATGAACAGGCTGACTGGCGCGGTCTGGGCCGATATTTGGAGGCCAACGCTCAACCCGACGACGTGGTCTTTTTCGAAGGGGGCCGCAACGGGCTTTATACGATCCTCTATTATGCGCCACAGGTGGCGTGTCCGCTGAAGTACATGAACACGAAAGCGTGGCCTTCCGATCCCTACCAGATTGAATTCCAGCGCGAATACCTCCGCGAACCCGCTACCCTGTACGCTGAGTTGACCCGGCAATATCGCCGAGTCTGGCTCGTCTCGCTGAAGGGATTCAACAACCTGTTCACGGAACAGACGCAGGTTGTACCGAATCTGCAAGTCGAATTCGGCCCGCAATTAGATTTGTTCGCGATTGATAGAGAATACAGGGAACAAGGCGAAGGAAACAGTAAATAGCGTACACACAGAGGAATAGTGAGGCGGGATAATATTAACCCCTGACGTATGGTGTCAGGGGTTTTTTATGGAGGAACGGTTTAGGTTTCGACTTCTTCGGGTTGATGGGTGCGCACGTGTTCCATGATCTGCATTAACTCCTCACGGAATTCATCGTAATCCAATTGCAGGCCGTTGATGTAAGTGCTCCACCCGCTGGTGGCTTTGGCATAGTGCACCGTATTTTCAAGTTCCTCTTCCGTAGCGCCGAATAATTTGGCGGCTTCATAATGAAAGAGGGTGCAATATCGGCATTTGGTCGCGGCTGCAATACCCAAACCGATCAGCTCCCGATATTTATTTGGAATGGGACTCTCTTCGAGTTGAGTTACTTTAAAGAGCTTCCATTCCAACTCCAAGCTGGAGTCGGGGATGGCCTGAAAAAACTTGGGGACTAATCCCAAAGTTTCTTTAATTTCGCTATATATTTCTTTCCGGGACATGAATACCTCCTGTATTAAAATTGAGGTGGGGAGATCACTCTCCCCACTATGGAATATTTACGATAAGAGGATTGACGATGTTGGTAAACAAATATCATCATCGCGTTCCCCAAAGGTAGTCAATTTTAAGTGGACGAATTCAGGTGACTCATTCTTTTTTTACAGTAATCGCTTACGACCGATGATAGGAGGCAATCTGCTCCGGGGTCATTTTATTCAGTTTACGAATTTTGACGGTTTTGCGATCACTGTCCGGCACGACGTTCAGTGCCTCGGAGAGGCTATCGGCATCCACCAGAGCGTACCCGGTATGGTTACCGTCCGAACAGCCGAAACTCCACCTCTCTAAAGTCTGTGGTCCTAGGTCATTTATTCTATCCAGAGCCGCCAGGCAACTCTCCTTGGTGTGCGGCAATTCGATCAAATATTCTTGCGTTTCTGCATAGCCTGAGGAGGAGGACACATTCGGATTATATTGTGCTCTTGACATCGTATTTCTCCTTTTATGACATGATGAAATCAGTGAGCAATTCGATCTAACATATTCGGAAATAATACGTTCAGACTTCTTTATTGTTGGTCTTGATTTGTCGGGAGCAAAGCGGAAAAGCGAAGGGGGCGACCTATCAGGCCACCCCCTTTTAAGTAGTGTGGAACGCTACGGATTCGACGCTTATTTAGCTAAAACCATCTTTCCTGAAGCAACGCTCTGCCCCGCTGTCACTGTGTATAAATACACTCCCGAGGCCAATGTTGAACCGTCGAAATTAATCTCGTGACGGCCAGCTTCCCGCCAACCATTGGCTAAAGACGCCACCAACCGGCCGGCAGTATCAAAAACCTTTACACTGACCAAACCGGCTGCTTGCAGATCGTAGCGGAGGGTAGTCGTCGGATTGAAGGGGTTGGGCGCGGAGGGATGAAGGATGACGGATACAGGACGAGGGTCGTTGAAAGATATCGTTTCAGCGTTGAATTCTTCACCGGTGCAAGTCCAGTCGCCAATCCCCAACCCCGCCTTCATAGCGCCGGATTTACTGAAGGGGAAGGAATCATCTTGCCAGATAATGGTTGGCCAGAGACCCAGGTAGGCATTGTAGCTGTAGTTACCCGCCGGAGCAACCGAGGGTACAGCTTGAGTGCGTAACCGAGTCGCGGAAATACCCGCCGGAACGATAATCGGCACAGGGCCCAAGACCGGTTGCGTTGAGCCACCCGGCAGCGTCGCGGTCAACCAGACTTTTGAGTTTAACACTGTCGTGTCGTTATTCGCCACCGTGATATTAAATTGGAAGGAGCCTCCACCGGGTGAAATGACGATCGGCGGATTTACCGGGGTCATCGTCAGAGTGGCTTCGGGAGGCAGCATGAGATTCAGGTTGATATCCTGAGCCGATTGCGAGGTGACATTGACCATCACGGGAGCATTGGGGACGCCCCAGAAGGATTGAGGATCATCCGAAGAGCGGTCGAAACTCAAGTCGGCATCCAGGAACGCGGCCACATAGTATTGTCCCGGATCGAGGAACAGCGAATATTCGCCATTACCGGTCAAATCTAACAGAAATCCGGTGGTGATCACATCTTCAAAGAGCGGGTCGGAAGCTGCTTGGATGAGAGTTAAACCGAAGGGTCCCGCCGGACAGGTTATCGTCCCTGAAATGGTAGTGAAAGGCAGTTCGGATACTTCGATGTCCAGGTTGTTCGTGTTGCCGGTAACTTCGACGATTTCAGGCAACGTATCACCGTAAAAACCCATGAGGTCATCAATGGAGGGGACCAGGTTGCCGTCGCGATCCTGGAATGCCAGCAAAGTATAGGACCCTGCTGGAGCGTTAAGAACAAAATATGGGCCGTTCCCCAGGAGCGCCAGCCCGATGTAGGGAGTTAGACTTAAGGTATCCACGCGGAAGCCGTAGACATAGGTAATGCCGCCGAACCATTCCGCACCGGAGATGGTCCCAGAGAGGGTATAGCTGAATCCGGGCGCTGCCAGCACGGTCAGCAGTAATAATACGAAAATAAGTCGTTTCAGGTTCATGAAGGCTCCTTCAAAGTGAGGTTATGGAGTTTGGATGATGCAATGTAAGCAGGAAATCATCCTAAAGCAAACGAAAAGTTTCGGATAGTGACTTACTTGAAGTTGACCGGCGGCACACGTCTGTATGTCGAATTCCAGCCTCTGGTTAAGGATAAAATAGAGAATAAGCTTGATTTCACTTGTAATTTATAATAAAATGTATAAATTATTTAAACTGATCCTCTAACTCTAATATAAAGAGAACCTCGTGATAGATCTGCATGTCCATACTTCCGCTTCGGATGGAACATTTACGCCTCGCGATATGGTGGCGTTGGCGGCGCGGGAGGAATTGCGCGCGGTGGCCGTCACCGACCATGACACAACTGCCGGAAATCACGCAGCCTTAGCCGCCGCAGTCGAATTCGGCATTGAAGTCATCCCCGGTGTGGAAATCAGCGCTGATTCGCCTTATGGCACGTTGCATATTGTCGGTTTGTTCATCCGTCCGGACGACGGCCCTATGGAAATCGCCTTGAGTGAATTGCGCACCTTTCGCGATGAGCGGAACCGCAAGATGATCAGGCTGCTGGAAACCATGGGGATCATCGTCACCATGGAGGAGTTGCTGAAAGAGGCCGGCGGCGATCTGGTTGGGAGACCGCATTTCGCTTCGCTGCTGGTCAAGAAGGGCGTGGTCAAGACCTTCCAAGAAGCCTTCGACGTCTATTTGAAATCCGGCGGCAAGGCATTTCTGGATAAAAAACGACTCCCATCAGACCAGGCCATCGCCATGATCAAAGCCGCCGGTGGATTGCCCATTCTGGCGCATCCTTTCCTCATGCGCAATAAGGACGTGGCCGGCTTCGAGGCTAATCTAACCACATTGGTCGAACAAGGCTTGCGAGGCCTCGAGGTGTTTTATACCGATCACAGCCGCGTTGAAGAAGCCTACTTTTCCGATGTGGCCCGCCGCTGTAATCTACTGGTTTCCGGCGGCAGCGATTTTCACGGAGCCATCAAGCCAGACGTAAAACTGGGGCGCGGCTTCGGAAATCTCAACATTTCAGATGAAATTCTGGAAAACTTAAAGGAGGCGCTCTGGTGAATGTCCCGCCCCTCGACTTGCCAGCGCAGTTCGCCGCCATCCGCGGTGAGGTCATGCGCAACGTGGAAGAGGTTTTTTCGACACAGCGATATATCCTGGGACCGTTGGTGGAACGGTTGGAATCCGACCTGGCCGCGTTATGCCAGGTCAAGCACGGCATCGGCGTGGCTTCCGGATCGGATGCCCTGTTGTTGTCACTGATGGCGGCCGGCGTCAAACCCGGCGACGCCGTGGTGACGACACCGTTCAGTTTCTTCGCGACGGTTTCGGCTATCACTCGTCTGGGTGCGAGACCGCACTTCGTGGACGTTGATCCGGTGACATTGAATCTAGACCCCGATTTGTTAGCGAACGTACCTACAGGCGGAGTCAAAGCCGTCATGCCCATCCACCTTTATGGGCAGTTGGCGCGGATGGAAGAGATCATGCCTTGGGCACAAGAGTCTGGAATCGCGGTAGTGGAAGACGCGGCTCAGGCCCTCGGTGCGACACGCCAGGGACGTCCTGGCGGTAGTTGGGGCGATCTGGCCGGGTTCTCGTTCTACCCGACCAAGAATCTGGGGGGAGCGGGCGATGGAGGCATGATTACCACCTCGTCCGACGAACATCGCGAACATCTGCGCAGCCTGCGCGACCACGGCGCCAAGAAGCGCTACTTCCACGACGAAGTGGGTTTGAACAGTCGTTTAGACGCCCTTCAGGCCGCGGTGCTGCTGGCCAAACTTCCTCATCTGAACGCCTGGAATACAGAACGCCGCCGCCTCGCTGAACTGTACCGACAAAAGCTGTCCGGACTGCCGTTAAGCCTGCCGGTCGAGGAAGAGGGCAACGTCCACATATACCACCAGTTCGTCATCCGCGTGCCCGATAAGCGCGATGCGCTGAAGGCTGTGTTAAATGAGGCCGGCATCGCCGCCGAGATTTACTATCCCGTACCGCTGCATCTACAGCAGTGCTTCGCCCATCTGGGTTATAACACGGGAGATTTTCCTCACGCCGAAAAAGCCGCTCAGGAAGTACTGGGATTGCCGATCTACGCGGAGCTGGGGGAGGAACGCCTCGCCTACGTGGCGGATACCATTCACAAGTTCTTTGCATAAGTACAAAGTACGAAGGATAAAGTATAGATGGGAGCCATCTGGAAAAAGCTCCTCACCTGGATGGGGATTGGAGCAGTGGTTGCGGTATTGGTTGTCGGCCTGTTCTGGGGCTGGGAAGCTCTGAAACTGCTGACAGTGTATTTTCTCATTTTGGGATTAGCCACCGCAGTCGTCTGGTTCTTCTTTTTACGATTGACCTTGGGGGTGCGGAGGACGTTCAGAAAGAGGTGAGCAGCCTCCTATCGCCCAAGAATGAATTCCTGGGCTGCCAGGCTGCGACCCACTGAAGTGGGCGCTCAAAGGAATTTCGACACTCGCGTGGAGGCGGGTTTGTCAAACTATGCTAATTGGGATATCGGATCAAGGTTAATTAAACCTCCAACCGAGTGATTAAAAAAGCAATCGTGGCAGCCGGAGTGGCCGGCTTCATCCTGATCCACTTGACGGCTCCGCCGGAAGGCCTGACGCAGGAAGCTTGGCGGGCTATTGCCGTGTTTCTGCTCGCGCTATCCTTGTGGAGCACCACGGCTTTACCGCTGGCCGTAACCTCGCTGCTGACACTGGCGCTGCTGCCTATTTGCGGCGTCCTGCCCAGCTCAAAAGCTTTCGCGCTCTTTGGCAATCGTTCCGTGTTTTTCATCCTGGGGGCATTCATCCTGGCGGCCGCCATGATGAAGACCGGCCTGTCGCGGCGACTGGCGTTGTTCCTGCTGCACCGTTTCGACCGATCCCCGAACATCCTGCTGCTGGGTATCATGTTGTCGGCAGCGTTCCTATCCTGCTGGATGCCGGAACATGCCGTGGCGGCCATGATGTTTCCGCTGGTATTGGAGATCGCCCACTCGTTGGATTTGAAGCCATTGAAAACCGCCTACGGCAAGAGCCTGTTCCTGAGCATGGCCTGGGGCGCCATTATCGGCGGTGTCGCCACTTTTTTAGGGGGGGCGCGCAATCCACTGGCGGTGGGCATGTTGCAGGAAACTTATGGCCAAACCATCGGTTTCTTTGAATGGATGAAAGCCGTGGTGCCGGTGGTGGTTGTCATGCTGGGAGTAGGCCACGTGCTGTTGCGGGTGTTTTTCCCCTTGGACGTGAAGGACGTTTCCGGCGCGCGGCGCGAATTGGGTCAAGCTTTGGCCGACACTGGGGCCATGTCTGCGACAGAGAAGAAGGTCGGCCTGGTCATGCTGTTGACCATATCCGCGTGGATCTTCATCAGCCGAAGCGTTGGTCTGGCGGAAATCGGCATCCTGGCGGCAGTGCTGCTGTTCGTGATCAAGGCTGTAACTTGGAAAGACGTGGAAGGCTACGTCAACTGGGGGGTGATCCTGATGTACGGCGGCGCGATCGCACTGGGCGAGGCATTGGCGGAAACTCAGGCAGCGGCTTGGTTCGCGCAGGTTGTGGTCGCGCAGATTCACCTCTCTCCTTTGGCGGTTGTAGCCCTGATCTCGGCGTTGACTCTGTTGTTGACGGAGGCTATCTCCAATGCTGCCGCCGTGGCCATCATGCTCCCACTCGGCTTTGGTTTGGGCGAGACACTGCATATCAACCCGGCGCTTATGGTGTTCATGGTGGCCGTCCCGTCCGGACTGGCGTTTGTTTTACCCATTGGCACGCCGCCCAACGCGATCGCTTTTTCTTCGGGATACTATCGTGTTGAAGACGTCATAAAACCCGGGATTATCATGGTGATCATCTCCTGGTTGCTGTTCAATCTGGCGGTGAGGTACTATTGGCCTCTGATTGGCCTTACACTTTGGGTGAAGCTTTGAAAAAACTATTGGTGCTTCTATCGGGAGCCGGCAGCTTATCCAAAGCGGCGAATTTTACCCTGGATTTTGCCCGCAAAGAACAGTCAACCGATATTGTTCTGCTATACGTTGTAGATAATGAAGTGCCGGCTTCCGTCTCTTCCTGGTTAATCTACGTCGGCTTCATGGGCGATAAGCCCTCGGACGACTACAAGCATACGATCCTGAAAGAGTTCCGTCAGCGCGCGCAAGAGGATCTGGATGAGGCTCGCGACCTGATCGCTAAGGGTGGTTTTCATTGCCGCACCCGGTTGGAGGAGGGTTCGCTGCTGGAGACAATCATTCGAATGGCGGAAGACGAAAAAGCCGATCTTGTGGCGCTGGCTTTGCCGGGGAAAAGCGAAGTTGGAGGCATACTTTACCATGAAGCGGCAAAAAATCTCCGAAAAAAATCTACTTGTGCGGTGAAAATAATTTAAGAACGGGGAGTGCGCTCAAGTGACCAATTCGGAATTAATTAACGCCGCCATCAAGGCTTTGGAATCGGAAGATCCCAGAAGCGCGGAAATTTATTTCTCCGATAAATTCGTGTGGAAAGGGACGTTTCTGAAACTTTTGGACAGACGCCAATTTTTAGGCATGATGGTGGCGTTAAAAGGCGGCTTTCCCGATTACACGCTGAATCTGAAGATCGTGGCTGAGACGGAAGAGCAGTTTGTTGACGCCACCATGGACCCGGTAGGCACACATTCCGGGATATTAGCCTTTCCTGGGATGACGCCGGTTCAAGCGACGGCATCTGTGTCGCCCTACCCCGGCATCGGTGGAATTTTACCATTATGAATGGGAAAATTTCCCAAATTAAGCTCCATGACGTCTCCCAGGGGGGATTGCTGGGATTATTGGAACAGGTCGGGGTGGACCCATCCCAGACCTTGCCGGAGGAATATTTCGGAAAGATTCGCACTTAAACTTCATCACACTTCAAGTCCAGTGAATGAGGTTATAAATATATCTGCAAAATTTTAACATTGGGGCTGTCCACAAATCGTGGAGCCGGTGGCGGCCTTAATCATGACCCGCAGAAAACTTGTGGAGAATTGTTACTTATTTTAAGGGAATAATATCGATTATGAAAGAGGGGAAAATGTCCAACGCCGACATAATTAAAGCTGCGCGCGCCGCATTTGACGCCGAAGATTTCAAACGGTATGCGGATTTCTTGTCGGAAGATTTCCTGTGGGTGGGGAGTTTTCCCAAACCTTTGAATAAAAAGAATACCATTAAATGGATAACCGCGATCAAGGCAGGGGTTCCAGATTTCTCGCTCAATTTCCGTTTTGTTTCGGAAGTGGGTGAAAATATCGTACGCGGCACGATAGAGCCATCCGGCACACATACCGCTACCCTGGCCCTCCCAGGGATCACCCCTTTGCCTCCGACCGGCAAGTCCTTTGCCGCAACTTTGCAATTGATCGAATACACGATAAGGGACGGGAAAATATCTCGATTTGAAATTGGAGAGGCGGAAGGCGGCGAGTTGTTCAAAATGCTGGGGTTTTTAGGATTGGAGCTCGAGAGTATGTCATTCGAAGATTTATTCCCAGAATAAATCTCTTCGGGCACCTGAAAAAATCGCAACTGAGTTGCGCATGTCTTATTTTACGGTTAAGCATCCGAGTATGGGAATATGAAACTGATCATCCGCTGGATTATCACCGCTCTGGCGCTGGTAGTCGCCGCCTGGGTGGTGGACGGCATCCGCGTGGAGGGCGATGCCTGGGTGGCGTATGCCGTGACCGCCGCCGTCCTGGGATTGATAAACGCATTCGTGCGGCCCTTGCTGAAAATACTCACCTGCCCTTTGATCCTGTTCACGTTAGGGCTGTTCGTGCTGGTCATCAACGGCTTGATGTTGTGGTTGGCCTCCTCGATTGCCGTAAAATGGTTTGAAATTGGCTTTTACGTGGATGGTTTCTGGCCGGCGTTCTGGGGAGCGTTGATCGTCAGCGTGGTGTCCATGATCCTGACGCTGCTGGTGCGGGAGAGGGAGTTCGACCGGCGGGGTGGGAAGAAGAAGTTTTATTAGCTCAATCCGGTGAGCCTATTTCATCGGCAATTCAAGCGAATTCTGTCGGGATCGGGGACTATCCCGTCTAAGGAATTCATATACCAAAACATCGTAGAAACATGCTGGATTCCGGCATTCACCGGAATGACCAATAAACCACAACGAGGCTTCCATGTCTAACCGCCGCTTCTTCGTCATCGGGATGGACTGCTTTACCCCGCAGTTCGTGTTCGATCAATGGAAAGATAAGCTTCCCAACCTGAAAGCCTTGCAAGAAAAAGGCTTGTGGGGGGAACTGGAATCCACCATCCCGGCCATCACCGTGCCGGCGTGGATGTCCATGATGACCTCCAAAAATCCCGGTAAACTCGGTTTCTACGGTTTCCGGAACCGGGCGAACTACGGCTATGCTGATCTGCTCTATGCCAACTCGCTGGCCGTCAAGGAACCGACGGTATGGGATCTGCTGGGGCAGGCGGGCAAGCAGTCCGTGGTCATCAGCGTACCGCAAACCTACCCGCCCAAGCCGATCAACGGCTGTCTGATGGGCTGCTTCCTGACTCCCGATACAAACTCGGAATTCACCTACCCTAAAGAGCTCAAGGAGGAGATTTGGGCCAATGTGGGCGAATACATTATTGACGTGAAGGATTTCCGCACTGACGACAAGGTTAATCTAATCAAGCAGATTTATCAGATGACGGCGCGGCGTTTCGCCACAGTGCGCTACCTGATGGAGAAAAAGCCCTGGGATTTTTTCATGTTCGTGGAAATGGGCGTGGATCGCATCCACCACGGCATGTGGAAATACATTGACCCGCAGCATCCCAAATATGAGCCGGGCAACCGTTTCGAGAAGTCCATCCTGAATTACTACCAATACGTGGATGAAGAGATCGGAGAATTGCTGACCCGGCTCGGCGATGAGACCGTCGTACTGGTAGTGTCCGATCACGGCGCCAAGCGCATGGATGGCGGCATCAACTTTAATGATTGGCTGGTGCAGGAAGGCTACCTGGGGTTGAAAGAACGTCCCGAAGGTGTGGTGCAGTTCAAGAACAAGATGATTGATTGGTCCCACACTAAGGTCTGGGGATCGGGCGGCTATTACGGGCGGCTGTTCCTGAATGTCAAAGGGCGCGAACCCGAGGGGCAGATTGATCCGGCCGACTATCATCAGGTGCGCAATGAACTCATCGCCAAGATCGAAGCCATTACCGATCCGGAAGGCCGTAACATCGGTTCGAAGGCTTTCAAACCCGAAGAGATCTATCCAGTGGTCAACGGCGTGGCTCCCGATCTGATCGTTTACTTCGGCGACTTGAAATGGCGTTCACTGGGATCAATCGGCAATCCCACGATCTGGTCCTTCGAGAACGACACCGGCCCCGAT